>NZ_SZWV01000022.1:89333-102831 GCF_005280945.1 Citrobacter sp. wls718 | reverse complement strand
GAGATTCAGGGGGCCAGTCTACCGGTATGCTATTGCTATAGCTCTGGAGGATGGCGAAACATTATCTGCATCTAAAATTAACGGCTTGATTGAGTCTTCAGGTATGAAGCCAGTACCAATCGAAATTATTGGGGAAATTTAATTGTCATAACCCAATCGCCTATATGACCATATCGACAGAACAGGCCTCTCCGGAGGCCTTTTTCATGCTTTGAAGGTGGAGATAGTGCTACTCATCTATCGTTCGCTGAAGTAATGGTTAGGATAATCCGCTGTATCTATGCCAGTCGAAACAAATCTCAGCCTAACGTATAATCCCATCCATAACTCGAGGAAATTTTTTATGCCACACGAAGAAATGACTCCTGCCGAGAAATACAAAGCGGCGAGGAAGCGATATAAAAAACACAGGCTTCAATCCGATATAGCAAACGCTAAGCGATTTGAGGCTGATGATGTGGCCCCTGTAGATGGTTACAGATCTCCTTACGAAACGAGGAAAAAAAGAGGGAGAACTGCTGACTAATGTCTGACTGGAATATCGCAGCAAAATCAAAAGACGAGCAGGACAAGGTTAACGTGGACCTGGCTGCCAGTGGCGTAGCGTACAAAGAGCGCCTGAACATGCCGGTAATCGCTGAGCAGGTGGCCCGCGAGCAGCCAGAGAATCTTCGCGAATACTTCATGGAGCGCGTTCGTTACTACCGCGAGCAGAGCCTGACGCTGCCGAAAGCATCTGATTCGCGCTATCTGGATATGGCTGCGCAGAACGAGAAGAAGTAATGGGCTGTCTCATTGTAAGCGGCATCAAGTTTTACGTTCTGGCAGAAGGTGAGTCATATCCGGATCCGCATGCTGATAACCGGTATGTCGGCGCATATGCCGTATTCCCGTTCGAGGGAAAATGGGTAGCTCAGAAGTATTTCAGGGGAGGGCGCTGGAGTGATATCACCGAACGCCGATTCAACACTGAAAGCGAGGCATTCAACTTCACATACGAATACGCGCTTACCCCGGAAAATCGCTTTAAATATTAACCCGAATCGGCGGGTTTTTTATTGCATTGATTTTCCATTATCAACTGTACATAATGTCAGTGTCAGTCTGAGCAACTGACAACCTTATGCGCCACGGAGAGCACCATGGCGCAGTTACAACTAATCAAGCAGTCCTCAGGAATCCTGATCGCGGCCACGCCGGAGACCAGTGATATTCTGCAATCAAAATTCAAGCTCGGCGCCGTGCTGGTGGCCGAATTTCGTCAGGTGAGGAATCCCGCATTCCATCGCCGTTTCTTTGCGCTCCTGAATCTCGGGTTTGAATACTGGGAACCTACTGGTGGGGCGATCTCTTCCAACGAACGAAAATTGGTGACCGGGTACGCTAAATTCCTCGCGGCATTTGGTGGAAACGAAGGTGCGCTTCTTGATGCTGCCGAGCAATATCTGGACCGTATCGCCGATAAACGCGCCGGTAGTATCAGCATCTGCAAATCTTATGACGCATACCGTGCATGGGTGATCATCGAGTCTGGCCACTACGACGCCATACAGCTGCCCGACGGTACCCTTCGCAAACACCCCCGCAGCATTGCCTTTGCCAACATGGACGAAACTGAGTTCCAGCAGCTCTACAAAGCCGCGCTCGATGTTCTGTGGCGCTGGGTATTGTCCCGGGCATTCAAGACTCAGCGAGAAGCGGAAAACGCCGCTGCGCAGCTTATGAACTTTGCGGGGTGATGGCGATGAAAACAAGTTGGTTTCACCATCACGAATGCACCACCGAGCAGGCCGACGAGCTGGTGGCCAGTTACCGCAGTCGTGGCGCCACCGTCGAACGCAGTCTGAATCGCGACAACATCACCTGGACTATCAGCGTGCAGTTGCCGGAAAGCGAGAAAGCACCGCGCCCGAGTAAGGTCTGGCAAAACAGGGCGTGGGGTTGAGCATGGCTAAGTTACCGCGCCGTAAGTGCGCCAACAAAGAATGCCGCCAGTGGTTCCATCCTGTGCGTGACACGCAGACCGTCTGCGGTTATGAGTGTGCCACTGCCGTCGGCAAAGAGCAGACCAGAAAAGCCCGGGAGGATGCACGGCGCAAGGAGTCCGCCAAACAGCGCGCCACTGAGAAGAAAGAGCGAGCCGCCTGGCGCCAGCGTAAAGCTGCAGTTAAGCCGCTGAAGCACTGGGAAGATTTAACGCAGCGTGTCGTCAATGACTACATCCGCGAGCGTGATGCCGATCTGCCATGCATTAGCTGCGGGACGTTCGAAACCGTCCAGTGGGAAGCCGGTCACTACCGATCACGCGGTAAGGCATCACATCTCCGCTATCACGAAGACAATATCAGTAAACAGTGCCACCACTGTAACGTGCAGTTGTCGGGCAATCAGCAGCAGTACCGCCTTGGCCTTATCGAGAAAATAGGGCCTGAGCGCGTCGAGGCACTCGAAAACAATAACGTCCCACACCGATACACCATCGAAGAACTCGAAACCATTAGGAAGCACTACAGCGCGCTTCGCCGTGGATTAATTAAGAGCAGGGAGGCTGCATGACATTTGAATCCTATTTTGCCGATCACCTCCGCGTTCGTTGGCAACGATTGCGCTTATATCACTTTCCCGGCTCTGTGCTGACGGACTACCGAATACTGAAGAACTACATCAAAACCATAGGCGGTGCTGTATGAACACTCAATTTCTCGAATACGTGCGTCAGCAGCTGATAGTGGCCACCGCCGACCTGAGTGGGGCGACGAAAGGGCAGTTAATGGCCTGGCTGGAGAACGCGCAGTTCGATACCGGTACCTTTAAGCGGAAGAAGATGAAGGTGAAGGATGAGGTTACTGGCGAGATGATAACTCTGGATAACCCGCCAATCCCCGGTAAACAGTCGCATGCCAAGGGATCGCATATTCCGCTGGTGCAGCCGGTTGAATACTCCACTGCATCGTGGCGCCGTGCACTGATGACGCTCGAAGAACACCAGAAGGCCTGGCTGCTATGGAACTACAGCGAGAATGTGCGCTGGTGCTATCAGGTTGAAATCACTCAGTGGGGTTGGCAACAGTTCAGCCAGCAACTGGCCGGGAAGAGGGTGGCGAAGAAGACCATTGACCGTTTACAGCAGTTGATATGGTTGGCGGCGCAGGATGTGAAAGCGGAACTGGCCGGGCGTGATGTCTATCAGCAACAGGACTTAGCTGCTATGTGTGATGTCAAACCGGACAACTGGAGCCACAATTACGCGGACTACTGGCGAGTTATGTGCAGCATCTTTAAGGGGCTCGATAGCGAATCCTTGCTTTGTACTGTGAGAACACGATCACAACAAAAGGCGACTTATTCGCAGCAGGGTATTGCAAAAGTCAATTAAATAGCATACATTTCGTGTAAATCTGATATTGTGCCATTGTTGTATGCATTGGCAGTAAATGAGTTTTCGAGCCCGAGGTTAACGCCTTGGGCTTTTGCGTTTCTGGAGGTTTTAATTGTTTAACGTCAACGCGTTGGTGAGAAAAGGAGTCAAGAATGTTCGTTTCAGATGACCTTTTGGAGAAAGGAATGGACATTACTTACGATGACATTAGAGCCAGTAGAGAGGCGCTTGAGCAAAAATATCTCAAACGCAAAACTGAGTTGCATGAGTACGGGTATAAAATAGTAAGAAGTTATAAAGAGTCTTTAAAGCTTCCTGACAATCACTATGTCAAAGCTGATGGCTCCCAGCGGGCGTATGTAACTTGCGGTGTAATAAATAGTAAGCAGAATTATGAGTCTCGACCATTATCTGTCATGCCTCTTGATGATAATTATGGTCTTCAATTTTTGATCAGCACAGCAGTTGAAGACTCTCCAGCAAGTAATGATCAATACGTCTATGTGGAAGTTTACATTTGGAAAGAAGCGGGGATATTGATGGTTACCATCGATAAGCAAGATACCCTGTCTGTTCCATACCCAGAAGAAGATAATGCCTTTGCTGGCGTGGACGCACTGATTAAATCTCGAGTACTGTTTAAATGTACTGACGAACGACTTGATTAATTAACTCAAATCAACTTCAAGCCCCGGCACCCGCTGGGGCTTTTTTATTTCAGGCTTCCGGGAATCATCCGCTACGTGCTTTGTTGATAAATCCAGCCAGTGAAGCCTGATCCTTTTCATACACACACAGCGCCATCCGAAAAATCGGAGGTGAGGCTATGACCAGAATGAGCACCATTTACAGCAGACTTTCATATGGAACAGGAACCACGCTGACCGGCTGCGGTGTATCAGCGAAGGCATATGCCGAAACAGCTAAAACAGCAAAAGAGGTGTCCTGGATGTTGGCCGACAGAATTGCAGGGTTAAGCCTGAGCGACTGGGCAATTATTGTCGGTATCGCATGTACGGTAATCACCTGTGCAGTGAACTGGTATTTCCGCTGGAAAGAACGGGAGGATCGGCGCAATGGGTATGCCACCAAAGCTGAGGAATAAGCTGAGCGCAGCGGTCGTTGGTTTGATTCTTGCCGGGGCATCCGCGCCCGTGATTCTCGATCAGTTTCTGGATGAGAAGGAGGGTAATAGCGAGCAGGCGTATCGAGACGGCGGCGGGCTCTGGACTATTTGCCGTGGCGCCACGATGGTTGATGGCAAGCCAGTAGTTCAGGGCATGAAGCTGTCTGCTGAAAAATGCGCTCAGGTAAACGCCATTGAGCGTGATAAGGCACTGGCGTGGGTTGAGCGAAATATAAAAGTTCCGCTGACCGAGCCGCAGAAAGCTGGTATCGCTTCTTTCTGCCCTTACAACATCGGCCCGGGAAAATGCTTCCCGTCCACGTTCTATAAGCGTATTAACGCAGGCGACCGTAATGGAGCCTGTGAAGCCATTCGCTGGTGGATTAAAGACGGTGGCCGCGATTGTCGTCTGACCAAAGGTCAGAAGAATGGCTGCTATGGGCAGGTAGAAAGACGGGACCAGGAAAGCGCGCTGACGTGCTGGGGGATAGACCAGTGAACCTGCGCTATCAGTTCATTGCTATTTCGTTGCTGGTGGCCGTTGCATTCATCGCCGGTAGTGTATGGAGCAGCCGCGGTTGGGAAAAGAAGTGGGCAGAGCGTGACAGCGTGGAATCATCGCAAACCGCGAACGCGCAGACTGCCGCCCGCATGATTGAACAAGGGCGAATTATTGCCCGTGTTGAGGCTGTTAAAGATGCACAAGCACAAGCCGCTAAATCTGCTGCCACTGCTGCTGGCCTGTCTGCCACTGTTAGCCAGCTGCGCACCGAAGCAACAAAACTCGCTACCCGCCTGGACGCCGCAAAGCACACCGCAGATCTTGCCGCTACCGTCAGAAGCAAAACAACCGACGCCGACGCCGCTATGCTCGCCGACATGCTCGGAAGTATTGCAGAAGAAGCTCAGCGATATGCTGGAATCGCTGACGAACGCTACCGCGCCGGGATGACGTGTGAGCGGATTTACGACTCGGTGAGAGAGTCAAACAATAACCCTATAGCCTCGCAATAGAAGGGGTTTTAACAGCGGTGATCACTGGGCTTTTGACTTTGTTGTCTTTAGGTTAAAATATTAGTTCTCATAAAATGGAGAATTTAATGTTTAAGCAATTCAGGCGCAATATTGCCTCTGCAAAGGTAAGAAAGTATATAGCTCACTGGATGGAAGTTATGTCGCTTACATTCAGAAATTCTATGGCAGGAAATTATATTGACCAGAAGGATTTAGACAGAATTAGCCTTGTTATTATTAGCACTGCAATCACTGAGGCAAAAGTTTGTAGTGGCATAATCATGACATGTGTTGCTGATGTGGCGGCTAGAGCAGGCATGACCGAAGAGGATTTAAGTTATCTTCCGTATCAGGTGCTTGCCATAACGAAAGGGGTGGAAGGTCGTTCCCCGTTAGAGTCTAAGAAAGGTATGCTTGGGCTCATTTCACCTGGTTATGAGTTTTCTGATCAGGATGCGGGTTGGTTCGATACTAATATTGAAATCATAACTAAGCAGCTTAAAAATGATCTGCGAAGCGTAGTTAACAAGTTGCAAGATTGATTATTTTCGCGTGATGATTTCATCACCACCTCCGGTTAGTTGCTATTAGTTTAGATTTTACAACAGGCATTCACCGAGTTCCTGTGATAATGTCGAAACTCATTAATCAGGTGCGCGAGTGTCGGGTAATACCGGTCCGGACGAAGCGTGACGCTGCTATAAGTTGGAGGATGGTGCAGACGACCAATATCTTCTGGCTCAATGGTCCGAATCCATTCCTGATTACCACACCCAAGCCACTGGCATCCGCTGGTGGCTTTTTTATTGGAGTAAGCAATGGCAAAACCGGACTGGGGCGAGCTTCAGCAACGGTTCCTGTCCGAACATGCCGCAACCGGCGTATCACCAAAGGATTGGTGTGAAGCGCAGGGACTGAACTACGCTACCGCCCGTCGATATATCAAAAAACTTTCTGCGCAAAAACCTGCGCAGAAAAAAATGCGCACTGCGCAGAAAGATAAAAGCGCAAATGAGCTGGTGGACGATGATGGGCTTACTGCTCAGCAGCGCTTATTTGTCGCGGAGTACCTGAAGGATGGTAATGCCACACAGGCAGCTATCCGGGCGGGCTACAGTAAAAAATCAGCTGAACAAATCGGCTATCAACTCCTTAAGAAAACTTCAGTTGCACAGGCCATTGCGCAGCAGCAGAAAGCCTCCATTGCGCGCACGCTCGGCAGCGCTGATGAGGTGCTTGAGCAGATGTGGCGACTGGCAACATTCGACGCCAACCAGCTATCACAGTATCGTCGTGGCGCATGCCGTTACTGCTGGGGCTTCGGTCATCACTATCAGTGGCGTGATATGGTGGAGTTCGAGGAGCAACGGCTTAAAGCCCTTGAGCGGAAGGGCAAAGAGCCGGTAGACGTCGGAGGTTATGGCTACGACCACAACCGGGAGCCAAACCCTGCCTGTCCGCGCTGCAATGGTGACGGGATCGGACAGCCATACTTCGCTGACACCCGGAAACTTCCCCCTGATGCCGCCCTGGCATATTCAGGCGTGAAGCTGGGTAAGAATGGCGTTGAGATTACAGCCATCAGCCGCGAGCGGATGTATGAAGCGGTAATGAAACGCCTTGGTTTGGCTGATAGCGAGTTTGCGCAGCGCCTGCAGCAGATTGAAATCGACCGCCGACAGCTGGAGGTTGAGAAACTCCGTAAAGAGCTGGCCGCTGACCCTGAGGATGAGGCTCCGACGCCAGTGGCAATCAATATCAACGTAGTAGACGCGAGGATTCGTGATGACAGCGCCGACGCTTAATATCCCGCAGGCGCGCTTCCTCGCTATGCAGCATAAGTTTAAGGCCTATGTTGCCGGGTTCGGCTCAGGTAAGACGTGGGTGGGATGTGGAGGCATCTGCAAGGGGATGTGGGAATTCCCCAAAATAAACCAGGGATACTTTGCACCGACGTATCCGCAGATCCGCGACATTTTCTACCCGACGGTTGAAGAGGTTGCTTTCGACTGGGGGATGAACGTCAAAATCAATGAGGGGAATAAAGAGGTTCACTTCTACGCTGGGCGTCAGTATCGCGGCACGACGATCTGCCGCTCGATGGAGAAGCCCGGTTCGATTGTCGGTTTTAAAATCGGCAACGCGATGGTTGATGAGCTGGACGTTATGGCTGCCGCCAAAGCGCAGCAGGCATGGCGAAAAATCATCGCCCGTATGCGTTACAAGGTGGACGGCCTGCGTAATGGCATTGACGTCACCACTACACCAGAGGGATTCAAGTTCGTTTATCAGCAGTTTGTGAAAGCTGTACGCGATAAGCCTGAGCTGGAAAAACTGTACGGACTGATTCAGGCCTCAACATTCGATAATGAAGCGAACCTCCCTCACGATTACATCCCGTCGCTGATGGACTCCTACCCGCCAGAGCTGATTAAGGCGTATCTGCGAGGTAAATTTACCAACCTGACCAGCGGCACCATCTATCACCAGTTTGATCGCCGGCTGAATAACTGCGCCGATGAAGAGCAGACAGGCGAACCACTGTACATAGGGATGGACTTTAACGTCGGGAAGATGGCGGCCATTGTCCATGTGTTGCGCGACGGAGAACCACGTGCTGTACGCGAACTGGTAAAGGTCTATGACACGCCCGCAATGATTAAACGCATTCAGGAAGAGTTCTGGCGCTATGAGGGCGGGCGTTACGTCTCTTCCCGACAGATTTACATCTACCCGGATGCATCCGGCGATTCACGCAAATCGAACAACGCCAGCGCTACGGACATTGCGCAGCTTAAACAGGCTGGATTCAGCGTGGTAGTAAATGCTGCGAACCCGCCAGTGAAAGACCGTATCAACTCCGTGAATGCCATGTTCTGCAATGGCAATAGCGAGCGCCGCTACAAAGTGAATGTGACCCGCTGCCCGGTTTATACCGACAGCCTGGAGCAACAGGTATGGGCGGCGAACGGCGAACCTGATAAATCAGCTGACAACGATCACCCCAATGATGCTGGTGGCTATTACATCGTGAAGCAATTCCCGATCATCAAACCAACCGGCAAAGTCACTCAACTACGGATGTAACCCCATGCCTGACATTTCTACACCCAATCTGGACTATGGGAACATGGTGCAGGCGTGGGATATCAACGACGCCCTAATGGGCGGCACGCTATACATGCGCCAGCTCGGTGAGGCCTATCTCCCTCGCTGGCCGAAAGAAGACAAAGAGGACTACAAAAAGCGCCTGGCGGTGGCCACGCTTCTCCCGGCCTACGAAGAGACCATTAATCAGAACGTCGGGCGCGTGTTTGCTGAGCCTATCCAACTGGGTGAGAACGTGCCGGATGCGTTGCGTGAGTTCGCTAAGAACGTGGATCTGGAAGGCAGTCGACTCGATGTATGGGCGCAGGCCTTCTTCAGCCTGGCGATGCAATACGGCTTATCACATGCGCTGGTGGACTATCCCCGGGTAGACGCCGAACAGGTGAAGACCAAGGCCGACGAGAAAGCCACTGGCGCGCGGCCGTACGTCACAATGTTGAATCCTCGCCAGGTGATTGGCTGGAAGTCGAAGATGGTAGCCGGCAAGGTACAACTCACCGCGCTACGCATCAAAGAGGTGGTTGTCGAAGATGGCGACGACTTCGGGCAGACAAAAGTCGAGCAGATTCGATTGCTAACACCAGGACTGGTGCAGATTTATCGCAAGGCTACCGTCGATAATGCACAGGCGAACTGGGCGCTGCACGAAGAGTGGCAGACCTCCCGGCAGGACATCACACTGGTCACGCTCTATACCAAGCGCACGGGCTTTATGTGTGGCTCACCGCCGCTGCTCAATATGGCACTGCTGAATGTTAAGCACTGGCAGAGCCAGAGCGAGCAGGACAACATTCTGCACGTTGCTCGGGTGCCGATACTGACGGTGTTCGGGCTGGAAGAGGGGCAGGAGCTGGTGATTGGCTCTTCCTCTGCGGCAAGTTTTAACGATCGCCAGAAACAGGGCCTCGAATACGTCGAGCATACCGGCTCCTCTATCGGTGCTGGCAAAGAGTCCCTGACCGACCTGGTAGAGCAAATGCGCCAGGCTGGCGCGAAGCTGCTGCGCACGGACAACACCTCAACGAAGTCTGTAGACCAGACCTCGGAAGAGAAGATGCAGGAGCAGTCACCGCTCTACACCATGGCAACCAGCCTGGAAGATGCGATCGACAACATCCTGCAAATCATGGCCGAGTACATCGGGGAATCTGAGGGGGGTAACGTCGATGTCCGTACCGAGCTGGATGTTGAGTCGAAAGAGTTCAACCCGCCAGCGGCGCTGGCCATTCAGTCGTTGCGCCAGGGCGGTGATATCCGTCGTGTTGACGCCATCAAGTCTCTGCAGAAGCTGAACATTATCGATGCTGACGCAGATCCTGACGTGGTGCTGAGCGAGTTGCTGACCGAATCAGCCTCTTTGACTGAGCCGCCACCTGGCGAGGTGTAATATGGACCGCTCCGTTAACGATCGCCTGCAGGACGAAACGATAGCGCACGGGTTGTATGTGAACCGCTACGGCACTGGTGTCGCCCGGCGCATGGTGGCGTTGCTGAGCAAGATGGATGCTGACCTGGCCGCCAAACTGTTGGTGCTGCTGGACGGCAAAAGCGCTGACACCTACAGCGCCCGCCGCCTGGCTTCGCTGCTGGCTGGTGTGCGCGACCTGAATCAGCAGGCCTATGAACCGGTTAATGCTGCGCTGACGCGCGAACTGACGCGCTACGTTGAATATGAGACCGGGTATCAGCTGGACCTGTTCAGCAGCATCATCCCTAAACAGATCCTCAAGCATGTGCCGCTCCAGAGCATTGCGGCAGAACAGGTTTACGCCTCAGCAGTGGCGCAGCCCTTTCAGGGGCGGTTGCTGAAAGAGTGGGGTCAGAAGCTTGAATTGGATCGGCTGGACAAAATCACCAACGCTGTTCGCTCTGGATTCCTTCAGGGCGAAACGGTAGAGCAAATTGTCCGGCGCGTTGCCGGCACGCCGAAACTCAACCGCGAGGATGGGGTGATCAACACCTCTCGGCGTGACCTGGCTGTGGTGACCCGCACGGCAGTGAACCATATGGCCGCCACAGCGCGCCAGGACTTCGCTCTGGCAAACAGCGATATCGTGAAGGCCAAGCAGTGGTCATCCACGCTCGACACGCATACCAGCCAGTGGTGCATCATCCGCGACCGCAAACTTTACTCACTCGACGGCAAGCCGCAGGGGCATGTGGTGCCGTATCTGCGCGGACCCGGCAAAATCCACTTCTGCTGCCGCTCCGGGGAAATCCTACTCACTAAATCGTGGGAAGAATTGCAGATAGCCTCAGGCGTTCTGAGCAGCGCAACACGCGCTTCGATGGACGGTCAGGTGCCAGCGCATACCAGTTATGCCGAATGGCTTACCCGGCAACCATACGCACGACAGGAGCAGGTGCTGGGCGTTACCCGCGCGTACATGCTGCGTGACGGCAAGATCTCGGTGCCGGAGATGTTCAACGATGCCGGGGAGTTTCTCACCCTGGACGAATTGCGCCGCGTGGATGCGTCGGCGTTCGAGTAACACAAACCTCATCAACATCAGGCTGCCTTCGGGTGGCCTTTTTTTATGCCTGCCGCTGAGCGGATGCGACGCGGTGACCGGGTCGGATGACCTATTACCAATGGCCGGAAGGCTGGAGCAAAACAATGAAACTCAAACTCGATGCTAACGGCAATGTGGTCGTTGAAAACGGTATGCCGGTATTCATTCATGATGACGGCAAAGAAATCCCGTTCGACGCGGTCGCAGCGATGAACAAAATCACCTCTCTGAACGGTGAGGCCAAAACTCATCGTGAGGCGAAGGAGCATGCGGAAGCCGGTCTCGCTAAATTCGCTGGCATCACCGACCCGACCAAGGCGCTCGAAGCCCTGGAAATGATGACCAAAATCGACCAGAAGAAGCTGATCGACGCTGGTGCCGTTGACCAGGTGAAAGCCGAAATTACCAAAGCCTTCCAGCAGCAACTGGACGAAGCGAACGGCAAGAGCCAGACGCTGGAGACCCAGCTTTACAACGAGATGATCGGCGGCCGCTTCGGTGGCTCTAAGTTCATCTCCGAGAAGATGGCGATCCCGGCTGAGTTCGTGCGTTCCCACTTCGGGCAGAACTTCAAAATCGAAGACGGCAAGGTTGTGGCCTACGACGGCCAGGGCAACAAGGTGTTCTCCCGCACCAAGCCCGGCGAACTGGCTGGTTTCGATGAAGCGCTGGAATCTCTGGTCGAGTTGCATCCTCAGAAAGACCACATCTTAAAAGCGTCCGGCAACAGCGGTGGCGGCTCTCACCAGTCGCAGCATCAGGCCGGGCAAAAAACCATGAAACGCGCTGCTTTTGACTCCTTACCGCCAGTTGAACAACAAACGGTGATTGGCGGCGGTACAAGCATCGTTGATTAATCCAAAGGAAAAATAAATGTCGAATACTTTGACTGGTCTTATCCCGACCATTTATACCGCGCTGAATCGTGTATCCCGTGAGCAGGTAGGTTTTATCCCGGCAGTCGCTCGTAATGCGAAAGCAGACGCTGCGGCAAAAGACCAGACGGTAACTGCACCGGTGGCCCCGAAAACCACTACCGTTGATATCACTCCGTCAGCAACAGCACCTAACGATGGTGATCAGAACATCGGTACAGTGGATGTCAAAATCACCAAATCCAAAATGGCCCCAGTCAAATGGAACGGTGAAGAGCAGCTGGCTATCGGGCCATCAGGTAACTACGACGTTATCCTGGCTGACCAGTTCTCTCAGGCCTTCCGTGCGCTGAGCAACGAAATGGATGCTGATCTGGCGGCACTGTTCTATAAGTCCTCCCGTGCAGTTGGAACACCAAAAGACACCCCATTCAGTGTCAAAGACGATTTGTCTGATGCGGCACTGGCCCGTCAGATTTTGGTCGATAACGGTGCGCCGACTACTGACCTACGCATGGTGTTGGGCGGCGAAGCGATGGCCTCTATTCGCGGTAAACAGTCCGTGCTGTTCAAAGCGAACGAAGCCGGTACCGACCAGTTGTTGCGCGAAGGCATCATCGGTCGAGTGATGGGTTTTAACCTGCATGAATCCGCCAACATCAAGCGCACGGCGAAAAGTGCGGCTGCTGGCTATAAGGTCAATGGTGCCAAAAAAGAAGGTGACATCATTGTTGCCATTTCTGCAGGTACCGGCGGCATTGCTGTTGGTACGGCGGTGAAGTTTGACGGAGACGACAATAAGTATCTGGTTGTTGCTGCAACCTCTTCAAGCATCACCATTGGCGCTCCAGGACTACGACAGGATCTAGCGGACCAGGCCGCAGTAACTGTCTTGAGCGAGTTCGCGCCTAACGTGGCATTCGACCGCAATGCGTTCCTGCTGGCATGTCGTACCCCAGCCATGCCGAAAGGCGGCGACACCGCCGACGATGTGATGAACGTAACCGACCCGGTGTCCGGCATCACCTTCCAGATCGCACTGTACCGGCAGTACCGTCAGGTGCGTTACGAAGTCGGGGTGGCGTGGGGCGTTGCCTCTGTTCAAGAAGAGCATTCCGCTATCATCATGGGTTAACCGCAGGGGCTTCGGCCCCTTTGTTTTTCAGGAGGCCCAATGGCCGGATTAACCAAAGAACAACGCGCACAGCGTGAGGCTGAAAAGCTTGCCGCGCAGATCGGCGCTGAGCAAGCTCCTGCCCAGCAGGAACAGCAGCAGGAACAGCTTGGTATTGAACTGGTGATCATGGTGCGTGATACCCCAGAGTTCCCCGGCGGCCCGCTGAGCGCTGAGGTTCACCCTGCCGAAGTGAATAACTGGCTGGCGCTGGACTGGCGTCTGGAGGAATAACCATGCTGGTGGCCGATCCTCATTCGCCAGACTTTAACACCTACGCCAGCGTTGTTGACCTGCGCGCGTTTGCGG
>NZ_SZWV01000022.1:71785-89285 GCF_005280945.1 Citrobacter sp. wls718 | reverse complement strand
CGGGGCGCGGATATACCGTGCCTGCCGATGATGGCGAGTGTGGGCAGATGCTGATACAGGCGATGGATTATCTGGAGGGTAAGTCTTGGCGCGGGCAGCGCAGCGTTGCTTCACAGCCTCTATCCTGGCCTCGCACTGGCGTTCGTTTCGATGGTGTTGACCTGCCGGATGATGCTATCCCGCAGCGTCTGATTGATGCTCAATGTCGTCTGGCCGTCGAATCACAGGAGATTGACCTTACGCCTTCGGTTGCTGGTGGTGGGGCAGTGACGATGGAGCGCGTCGAGGGTGCAGTAACTGTTCAGTACGAGGCGGGTACCAACAAGGCTGCACCGTCGTTCCCCTGGTTCTATTCCTCGCTGCGTGGGCTGGTGGTCGGCGGCAATCAGATCCGTATCGAAAGGGGCTGAGATGGCAATTAACTATCTGCGCGTGCGGGCGACCGCAACCAGGTTACTGACCGAGAACGGAAGGGCCTACCAACTGACCCGCGGCGGCGGCACTGTCCGCGACCAGTTCGGGAAAGAGGTCGCCACCCCGGCAACAACCTTGACCGTCACTGGGGTTATCACTGAGTACTCCGCTCGCGAAATTGATGGTTCCCTGATTGCTACCGGCGATAAGAAGCTTGCAGCGACGTTCGAGACAGAGGTGCGTATCGGCGATCACATCGAGATCGACGGCAAGAAGTGGCGCGTGGTGCAGCCGAACCCGGTTAAGCCCGCTGATGTGCTTATCTCCTACAACATCCAGCTGAGGGCGTAACCATGGCCAGCACAGCTAATCAGCCGTTCTTGGTTGCCATTCAGTTGTTTGTCGATAGCTCTAAGCAGGAGATGGACGAGGTAGTGCGCCGGACGAGTATCAAAATTCTGGCGCAGCTCGTTGATATGTCCCCGGTAGGCCAGCCAGATATCTGGGAGGTAAACCAGACGGCAACTTCATACAACACCGCTGTGCGGGAGCATAACGCGTCCTTGCGCGATGATCCGGCTAACCTGACCAAATCAGGGCGTCTTAAGCGCGGCCTGCGCGTCAACGACTCGATGGACATCAAAAAACCAGAGGGGTACGTCGGCGGGCGCTTCAAAAACAACTGGTACGTCGGCCTCGACAGCCAGCCCACAGAGACGAACGATATCCCAGATGCTTCCGGGCAGGGTTCCAACTCCCGCGGGTTGGCGGTGCTCGAAGTGTTCCGGGTGGGGCAGGTGAACTCGATTTACTTTACCAATAACCTGCCATATGCCCAGGCGCTGGAGAATGGTCATTCGAATCAGGCGCCCGGCGGCATGGTCGGGCTGACCGCACTGGATGCTGCGCAATATTTCCGAGAGGCAATGAGCGAGGTACGCAATGGTCGGTGATCAGTCCATGCGAATAGCTGACCTGCTGGAGAGCCGGGTAGCCATAATCTCGGCCTCTCTCGGCTTGCCGATCGCCTGGCCGAATATCGTATTCGATCCACCGGATGCGCCATTCGCCCGTGTTTATGTTTTACCTGCACAAACTGTAGGTCAGGACATCGAAGGTTTGATGCGTACCTATCAGGGGATATTGCAGGTAAACATCATTACTCCCGCAGGCTCAGGCGTGAGCCATGCGAGAGGGCTGGCCCAGTCGGTGGCAGATGCATTCCCTGAAGGACTGCCGCTGGTGGACGGTGAACTGACGGTTTACATCAACGGGCCGCCGCAGGTGAGACAACCCATCCAGGACCGGCCAACCTCGGCGCCCAACGGGTCCAGTGGCTCCATAACCTACACCATTCCCGTCAGCATGCAGTACCGCGCTGACTACTGACCCGCCAGATGGCGGGTTTTTTATTACCTAAATTCAGGAGAGTGCTATGGCATTCGCAATCCCTAACGGGTCGCGTGTTAACGTGGCCAAGGCGTATCTTGCGCCGATTGTCTTCACTGCGGCATCCAATGCGACGGAATGCGAACTGACCGTTGCCTCTGCGGCTGGCATCCTCGCGGGCGATGTTGTTCAGGTTAATTCAGGATGGCTGAAGCTTGACAACATGGTGGTGCGTGTCAAGTCAGTAACCGGTACGAAAATCGTGCTGGAAGCGTTTGATACCACCGATACCAAGAAATTCCCGGCGGGCACCGGCGCAGGCACGCTGCGTAAAATCGATTCGTGGATCACCATGCCGCAGGTCATGACGCTGTCCACTGAAGGCGGCGATCAGCAGACTATCAGTGTCCAGTTCCTGGAGGATGATAAGGCCCGTACCATCCCGACTTTCAAAAACGCGGTGGTACAGGTCTACACCTTCGCGCATGACCCGCAGTTGGCGATTTATAAACGTCTCATCGACCTGGATGACTCCAGCGACACCACGGCGATCTGGTTCCATAATCCGCGCGGCAAAGCAGATCGTTATTACTCCGCCAAAGTATCGTTCCAGCGTGTACCACGTACTGAAATCAACGCTGTTGAAAGTAATGAAGCGCGCATGAACTTCGAATCAGATATGCAGATTTACCCGATCGCTGACTCCTCCGCTACACCTCTGGCGTTCCTGACTGACCTGCCAGCAACCAAGTCTGTTGCTGCTAATGCAGCTCTGGATCTGTCGGTGGTCATGCAGGGTGGTTCCGCGCCGTACACCTATGTGTGGAAGAAAGACGGCACAGCCATTCCGGGCAAAACCGCATCCACGCTCAACATTCCGTCCGCTCAGTCTTCTGATGCTGGGGTGTATACCTGTGAAGTTACCGACGCCGCAGGCAAGACCCTAACGTCGGCGGCATGCACCGTTACTGTCAGCTAACCAATCAGGCCCGGTTCGCCGGGCTTTATTTCGCAATGAGTACCGCTGGCGAATTTTCTGTATTCGCATTACCCATCTTTTCAAACTGCGCCTTCACACGCGCTCTCTAACCAAGAACCTTTCAGAAAGCGTTCCTGAGAACTGCCGTTAGTGCCGGTGGGCCTCTTGGGGCGGCTTTTCTGTGTGAACAGGTTCGCTTTTTAAAAGGTACACACCATGAATCACCCAACCGTCTCAGTGAATGGGGTCTCCGTCCGCGTTGATGACGAAGGCCGGTACAGTCTTAACGATCTTCATGCGGCAGCGGTAGCTAACGGAGAGGCTACTGAGTCACAAAGGCCCAGCGTCTTCCTGCGTAGCGCGCAGATCAAACGCTTCGTTAAAGCGCTAAAATCCAAAGCACTAAAAAGTGCTTCGGAACAAAATCAACCACTTAAGGTTATAAAAGGCGGTGATCAAAGTGGTGCATGGGGTATTGAGCTTCTGGCAATCCGCTATGCCGCCTGGATAAAACCAGAGTTTGAGATTGAAGTGTACGAAGTATTTAGAACAGTGGTGCGTCTGGGTATTAGTGCCATGTCGCGCCTGAACAAAATCGACCACATCATCAACACTGAAACCAAAGCAATTAGCCAGTGTGCAAGTCAGATGGCTAAGTGGGGTATTGGTGGGCGCAAACAACTCCTGCATTCAGTCCGGGAGCGTGCTGCTGACGAAGTCCAGATGTATCTGCCCGGCATTAACTAATACCCGCTCCGGCGGGTTTCTTTTTTTCTAAGGAACCGAAATGACCCAATTCTCCCTGATCCCAAACCCAACCTTCTCCGCAACTGCCAGCATCCCGCGCGCCGGTACCGAAGACGGCAAGCTTACATTCACCTTCCGCCATAAGACGCTGGAAGAGCTGCGCGCGATGGACGAGAAACTGCAAAAGGATGCAGCAAGCAAGAAAGCTGCTATTGAGCCGCAGGCCGATTACCTGATGGAAATCGTCGATAGCTGGGCGCTGCCGGATGAATTCACCCGCGATAACGTGATCGTCTTGCTTAAGAACTACCCGCGCGCGTTCGACAGTATTGGCCTGGCTTATACCAAAGAGTTGATGGGCATCCGCGAAAAAAACTGAGACAGGTCGCCGCAGCGATGTATACGCCGGGACCGACACTCGCGGAGTTGAACGCTTTTGGTTTAACGCCTGAGGACGTGGAGGAAGATGTGGGGATCCTGCCGTCGGTATGGAAAGCTTTCACCATTTTCTCCACGCTGGCGACCCAGTGGCGAGTCGGCGCGAGCGGGGCGACCGGCCTTGATTACAACGTTCTCCCCTGGATGTTCGAGTTACATGGGGTTGAGGATGCGGCGGCCTGCATGGCTGACCTTCAAATTATGGAAAGCGAGGCTCTCAAAGTAATGCATAAGGAGACGAAGTAATGACTGACCAGATCGCCTCGATTACTTTGCGGGCCGATGTTTCTGACCTGAAAACAGCCAGCAACGAACTGGATAAACTCGGCCAGGCGGCAGCTGGTGCTGTCGACAAAGCTGATGACCTTAATAGTGTATTCCGTGCTGGTGCTGAGTCTGCGAAACAGGGCACTGAAGGTATTAAGGAACAGCAGACCGCGCTGAAGGGGCTGCTGGAGAATATCGATCCAGTTAACAAGGCGCTGAACCGGCTGGATGAACAACAGGCAGCGCTGCGTAACTTCCAGACCAAAGGTTTCCTGGATACTGATGATTTTCAGCATTACAACAAAATCCTGGACGATACCCGCCTTAAGTTGACGGATACCGGTGAAGCTGCAGCGAAGGCTCAGGCTGCACTGGCAGCCACCCAGGCGGCAGAGAAGCAATCAGCCGCGCTGAAGAACCTGCTGGGCTCCATCGATCCGACGATTCGCGCATTCAACTCACTGGATGAGCAGCATGCTCAGCTGGTGGCGCACTTCGAAGCTGGCCGCATTAACGGCGAGCAGTTCGAGCATTTCAATACCATCCTCAACCAGACGCGTGAACGGCTCTCAGGTGTAGCCGACGTGCTGCCTGAGGCGCTATCCCGACAGGAAGCCGCCGCACGCCGTGCAGGTATTTCCGTTGGACAGTACAGCGCTGCGCTGCGTACGCTCCCGGCCCAGATCACTGATATCGCAACCCAGCTGGCTGGTGGACAGTCTCCGTTCCTGATCCTGCTCCAGCAGGGCGGGCAGATTAAAGACCAGTTTGGCGGGGTGGGTGGCGCAATTTCCGGTGTCGGTACTTATTTGCGTGGGCTGCTTGGTTTGCTCAATCCTGTCACCATCGGCATTGGTGCTTTGGTTGTTGGAGCTGGTGCGCTGGCGACCGCTTGGTATCAAGGAGCGCAGGAGGCGACCGAGTTTAACAAGCAGCTTATCCTGACCGGTAATTACTCGGCACAGTCAGCGGTCCAACTCTCTGACATGGCGCAGAAGATTGGTGGTTCAAGCGGCAGGGTTGCGGAAGCGGCGCGTACGCTGTCTCAGGTTGTTGGCGCTGGCACATTTAAAACCGACCAACTCGAAGCTGTAACCCGCGCCGCCATGGCTATGCAGGATGCGACCGGTCAGTCAGTTGATGCCACAATTAAGAACTTCCAGAAGCTTTACGATAGCCCGACTAAAGCGTCGGAAGATCTGAACTCAACGCTTCACTTCCTCACCTCGGCGCAGTATGACTACATTGCGTCACTGGAACGGCGTGGAGATAAAGAGGGGGCAGCGGCGGCGGCGGCCAAGGCATACGGCGATGCCGAGCAAAAACGAAGTCAGCAGATCCTCGATAACATGGGGTTGATTGAACGTGCCGCAGCGAGTGTAAGTAAGGCCCTCAAAGGGATGTGGGACGAACTGCTCAACGTTGGTAGGCCGGATGCGCCAAATGACATGCTGCGCAAAATGCAGGATGAGCTTTCTGAAAAGCAGAAATCTCTTCTTCCTGAGCGCCAGCGAATGGGATACGGGTACAGCTATGATACTAGCAGTAGTGATCAGGAATATGATGCCCGCCGCAAGGCGCAACTTGCTGCTATTGATGCACTTAAATCTCAAATAGCACCACTGCAGCAAGCGGCTCAGCTACAAAATGATATCAGCGCTTCGATAAAGCAGGGGGCTGACGTCGACAATAAGAGAACGGATGCTCTTATTTACCAGAACCGCATCCTTGAGCAGTCCATGACATGGCAGGAGAAGCGCAGTCGTGCGCTATCTGAGTTGTGGAAAAATGTTGCTATAGCGCCTGATAAGTGGAGCGATCAGCAGCGGCAGCAGGCTGTGGATGCCATTAATAAACAGTTTCATCCGGACAAAACTCCCAAAACTCCAGCCGTTAAGGTTTCAGCAGGTGATCGCTCCACCGATACCTACAATGCTGAGACTCTAGCTCTGCAAGCTCAGCTCAAAACGCTGCAGGAACATCGTGACATCAACGATGTAATCAGCCAGCAGCGTAAGCAGCAGTGGGAGTTAATCTCAAAAATTACCATCCTCGAGTCCACCGCTAACGATCCGAAAGGGCGTGCATTAACACTCGATGAAAAATCGTTGTTGGCGAACAAAGATAAGCTGCTAGCCCAGGCAGATATCAATGCCGGACTGGGTGATCAGATTGCGAAGCAGCAGAAGCTGAACTCTCTGGCTGACCAGGCGACTAAGTTCGCACAGCAGCAGTCTGCTAAGCAGGCGGAAATTGCTGCGGCAGCCAGAGGCTTGTCCACTAGAGAGGCCGAAAGGGAAGCGACGCGCCAGCGCCTGACTGAATCCTATGCCTTTAACCCAGATGCTCAGAAAAAGGTTCTCGCAGAGCAGGAGGAGACATACCGGAAAGAAGATGAGCTTCGCAGCGACTGGCAGGCTGGCGCAAAGCGTGGTTGGGCCGATTATGCCGACTCAGCAACAAACACGTTTGAAGCAATGCGAAATGTGGCTGGTTCTACGTTTAGTGGCCTATCCGACATGCTGACAGACTTGGTTACGACCGGCACAGCAAGTTTCAAAGACTTCACCAAGTCCATGTTGAAGATGATTGTGCAGGTAACAAATCAGTTGCTTGTGGCTTATGCGGTGCAGGCGGCAATGGGTTGGATTAGTGGCAGTGCAGGAGGCGGATCCACTCCGGGCGGAGCTTATGCTAATGCCGCAGCCGGGGTTGGTTTTGACTCAGGTGGATATACTGGATCGGGTGGTAAATACGAACCAGCAGGCATTGTCCACAAGGATGAATTTGTATTCACTAAAGAAGCCACCAGACGGATCGGGGTGGACAATTTGTATCGCCTGATGAACAACGGTAATTTGGGGCGTTACGCTACTGGCGGGCTTGTTGGTGGAAATCAGTCAGGAGCGACCGCCGCAGGTGTGCCAATCATCAGTGTCAGCTTTGGTGATATCAATATCGGTTCAGGTGGGCAAGCCAATACGGGCGGCTCAGCAAATGCTGCGGCGATTGGTAAGCAACTTAACGACGCGATGGTCGAGACCATCAATACTCAAGTAAGAAAACCAGGCACTCCGCTCTGGAGCGCCGTAAGAGGAAAATATTAATGAAAATTGCCGAAATACAGGTTCATGATGTTATTTGGTACGACAATTTTAATGGAAAGGAAATCAGCGCTAGCGTGACGTTTTATGGCCCAGACGATAGCACTCGCATTATCAGCGTCCCCGTTAGCCTGCCCCATCAGCTAGATCTAACCATCCGACAGGTTGAAGAGCTTGCGATTACGACAGCCAAAGAAAAGCTAAAACTGATCGCTAATAGCATCTGATCGTTACATTCTGACATCCCCCTGGTTATCATGCGTTAAACCATGCTAATCAAGGGGATGATAGTGAAAAAATTGCTATTGGTGGGGATTGCTTGTTTGCCACTTACCGGGTGCTTTGGAGAATACAGTGAAGCCATAAATTATGGGGAGTCACAAATCAAGCAGTCATTGAAAGATCCAGATAGCGCAAAATTCAACGATGTATGGTTTTCACCAGATGCGAATAATGGCAAGCCTAAAATCAGTGGGTATGTCTGTGGCCGGGTTAATGCAAAAAATGCATTCGGTGGGTATGTCGGAGAGGCTCCGTTCTTTATTTATGTGGGTCAGATTGACTCTGATTTTTTCAGTGGGGCCCCAGGAATTATCCAAAGCGATGACGAAAAATCCATGAAAAGATTTGAACAATTTTGCAAGAGATAGCTCACGCCAACACCAAGCCTCGCTAACGCGGGGCTTTTTGTTAATGCAGGAATGAAGCGATATGGTTAAAATCTAAGCGCTACATTAAGAGGGCGCGAGATATTACAGCAATCTTTTGGGAAATGCATTGTAAGCAGGCCATGTTTTTGTGCAAAAAGTGCTATTTATTCGCATTGGTACAGATTGGAACGCATTGGAACGCATTGCAACTTTGCACGATCATGTTGTGATTCTGCAATTACCTTAGAGGTAATTTCGGCAAACATGACGCTAACTTGCAAAATGGTCATCGCGATCATCGTCGAACGTGGGGCTATCTTGACGAAATGAAGATTGCTTAAAAGTTATAGCTGGCTATAAAATCGTTGTAGAGATGTACTTTCATTATTGATTTAGAGGTTCAACTATGTTTTGCGAAGAAAAAGTAGCTCAGATGGCTGCTTACCTGCTACTAAAACGTGGCGGGCGCATGGCATATCTGAAGCTAATGAAATTGCTATACTTGGCAAACCGTCAATCAATGATCATGTATGGGCGCATGATGGGTGAAGATCGCCTTTACTCTATGCCTCATGGTCCCGTGATGTCGACCACGTTAGATTTGATTCGTGGTAGGGCAGATATTGACGGCGAATACTGGTATCGTCTGATAAATACGGCTGGGCACGATGTATGTCTGAGTGCAGATCCCCGTGAAATGGATGTCGATGAGGTGTTCGATGAATTGAGCCGGGCTGATGTACGTATTCTTGATGAAATTTATGCACAGTATGGTCACATGAACAGATATGAACTGCGTGACATGACCCACCTGCGTGAGGTATGTCCGGAATGGCACGATCCTAACGGTTCGAGAGCCCCAATTGATGTTCGTGAGATCTTTTTGAATGCAGGGAAGACTCCTGAAGAAGCTGAAAATATTCTCAGGAGCATGCGCGAATCACAAGAGCTTAAGGAATTTTCTTCTCAATTGTCATGAGTACATTTCAACCTTATAGAAAAGGAACAGTCTTAGCTCCGAGTGGACCATGCAATCATCTCCATGTGATTTGCAACGATCCTGTTTATTACCCAATAAATGACTGTTACTGCATTTTGGTTGTGAATGTCTCTAGTATTAAGCCGGGTGTCCCTCACGATGATGCTTGCGTGCTTAACCCTGGCGACCATCGATTTATTCAGCATCCGAGTTATGTTGTTTATGCTGAGGCCGTTATCTGGCGTGTCGATAATGTTGAAAGGAAACAAGCTGCTGGTGAGATAACGGCACATGACGATATGTCTGAGGTTTCCTTTGAGCGAGTCCTTTCAGGCTTCGACATTTCTGAACAAGCCAAGCCAAAGCACATCAGGTTTAAAGAAAGGTATTGCTCTAACAACGAGTTAGTGGATCAACCTCAACCATCAGATGATATGACCGGCACATAACACAAATCCGCTTTTTGCAGGTTTGGTATATTGGATATAAAAATACAAACACCCGCTTCGGCGGGTTTTTTTATGGAGTAAATATGGCAGTTGCAACCTACAACTGGCATTCGCAGCTCGGCGCGGGTGCTGTCGAATACAGTCAAACGATACGGTCTGCGCAGTTCGGGGACGGTTACGAACAGGTGGCCGAGAACGGCATTAACTCAACTGCTATTCAGGTACCGATGAAGCATGTGGGCGCTGATTCTGAAGTGAATACCGTTCGGGACTTTCTCCTGGCGCATACCGTTAAGGCTTTCATCATCACGCCGCCGGGCGAAGAGAAAGGACTGTACCGCGTTGTCGCCGACTCCGTGCGCAAAAACCAGATTAGCAGCAAATTCGCTGAGCTTACATTCACGATTAAGCGCGCCTATGGCGTCTATGCCTGAGGTGGAGCATGACAGCACTGATTGATACAGCTGCGAAGCTGGCACCGGGTGGCAGGGTCCGCCTGGTTGAAGTAGACGCTTCAGAGTTCAGTGGTGGTATCCATCGCTTTCATTACGCACCATTCCCCCATACACCAACCGAAGTTGACGCAGCGAACGGTGACGAGTCAAAGTTGGGGCCGAAGCCAATTATCTGGGGCGGGAAGACCTTCGATTTCTGGCCATTCCAGATTTCTGATCTCGCACTCTCAACCGACCAGGCAGCAGAGCCTAAGCTTAGCGTATCTAACCTCGATGGGCATATCACAGCACTCTGCCTACAGTTCAAGGACATGGTGAATGCTAAGGTCAGCATTATCGACACCTACGCCATCTATCTGGATGCGGTGAACTTTCCGGGCGGCGTTAACCCAACGGCGGATCCGACAGCGTTCTCTTTGCAAACCTTCTGGCTGGATACCAAAACCTCAGAAGATGATGAGGTGGTGTCGTGGTCTCTTAGCAGCCCGGCGGATTTGCAGAATCTGGTTATTCCCACCCGGCAGATCACATCACTCTGTGAGTGGGCTTTGCGCGGGCAATACCGCAGCGGTGATGGCTGTACCTACAATGGCACGGCGTATTTCGATGCGAAAGGTAATGTAGTCACTGACCCTGCATTGGATGTATGCGGTGGTTGTCTGAGCGATTGTCGTAAGCGGTTTGGTGCTGGCCTGGCTGAGCCCAATACCGCAATTCTCGATTTCGGCGGCTATCCAGCAACCGTGCTTTTCTCTCGATAACCGGACATCTAAATGAATAAAACGATTATGAAGGCGATCCGAGCGCATGCGCTGGAGGAATCCCCGCACGAGTGCTGCGGTCTCATCATTCAGTCGGGGCGGCGCCAGCGTTATATCCCGGTTCCGAACAGCCACGAAAACCCGACAGAGCATTTCCGTATCGATGGTGAACACTGGGCGAATGCTGAAGATGCCGGCACGATTATCCGCGTCATCCACTCACATCCGGGTGACGGCTCGCGGCCTATCCCGTCCGACCTCGATCGCCAGCAGTGCAACAACTCCGGTGTGGTGTGGGGCATCTACGCCCCGGACTGCGATGAGTATGCTGAAATCACGCCGGATGCGATACCGCTGATTGGCCGCCCGTTCATTCTTGGCTCTCACGACTGCTGGGGGTTAGTTATGGACTGGCATGCTACTCAAGGTGTGAAGCTGACCGACTACCGCGTTGATTACCCGTGGTGGGAAAGTCAGTATCCGGACAACCTCTATTTCGATAATTGGGAGAGAGAGGGATTTGTTGAATGCGATCCGGCCCCCGGGTGCATGGTCATCATGCAGGTCGAATCTGGTAAGTGGAACCACGCGGGAGTTATCACCGAGGAGGGCGAGCTGTTGCACCACCTGTACGGCCAGCCATCCTGCGTCACGCCGTATGCCCGCGGCTACTTCAAAGACCGGACGATGATCTGCGTCCGCCACAAAGACCTGTCAGAGGAGATTAAACCATGGCGCGGCTAACCACTATTCGTCTGTATGGCACACTCGGCGCACGATTCGGCCGCGTGCATCAGCTGGCAGTACAAACGTCAGCGGAAGCGGTGAAAGCCTTGTGCATTAATTTCGATGGGCTGGAACAATATCTCTATGACGCCAAGAAAAACGGCATGACGTTCGCAGTGTTCCGAGGCAAACGCAATATCGGCGTGCAGGATTACCGGGAACTGGGCGGCGGTAGTGATATCCGCATCGCGCCGATAATGGAGGGAGCGAAAAAGGCCGGGCTATTCCAGACCATACTCGGAGCCGTGATGGTAGTAGCAGGTATCGCAATCTCTTATTTTAGCTCGGGCACCTTGGCTACGTTTGGGGCGAGTCTTGCTGCTGGTGGTGTAGGAATGATGGCGGGAGGTGTCTTCCAGATGCTTTCCCCCCAACCCAAAGGCCTGCAGGGTCGCGACGATCCCGATAACAAACCCTCCTACGCCTTTGGCGGCTCAGTGAATACCCTGGCGATGGGCAACCCGGTCGCGCTGCTATATGGCGAACGTGAGATTGGCGGCGCCATTATCTCAGCGGGGATCGTCGCTGAGGACATCTGACAGTTTCTCACTCTTCAATTAGCACCCCTCCGGGTGCTTTTTTTATGGATGCAATATGGCAACGATTACTGGTGCAAAGGGTGGCAGCAGCATACAGCACACGCCCGTAGAACAGCCGGACTCGGCCCAGTCAATGGCGCGCTGCCGCATGCTGCTGGCGCTGGGTGAAGGGGAATTCGCTGGTGGGCTGGACGCCACTCGAATTTTTCTGGATGGCACGCCGCTGGGGAATGCTGACGGCTCAATGAAC
This sequence comes from Citrobacter sp. wls718, assembly GCF_005280945.1. NCBI lineage: Bacteria > Pseudomonadati > Pseudomonadota > Gammaproteobacteria > Enterobacterales > Enterobacteriaceae > Citrobacter > Citrobacter sp. wls718. The sequence goes on along the minus strand of NZ_SZWV01000022.1, from coordinate 77,078 downwards.
TTTGAGAACGTGACCTGGGATTTTCGCCCGGGCACCCAGACCCAGACGCCGATCCCCGGCTTTCCTGCCGTCGAGAATGAAACCAGCATCGGGGTTCCGCTGACGAAGGTTACGCCCTGGACGCGTGCGATCAGCAATACGCAGATTGACGCGCTGCTGGTGCGCATCGGCATTACCGGCCTGCAGCAGCAGGAGAATGACGGTGATATCGTCGGCACTACCGTCAGATACCACATCGATTTGTCCGTCGATGGCGGCGCATACGCAACGGTGCTGACTAAAACCGTGACGGAGAAACTCAGTTCACTGTACGAGCTGACCCACCGCATCAATCTCCCGAAGGCGAACAGCAGCTGGCAGATCCGTGTGGTGCGCGATACCGACGACAGCACCAGTCAGATGCTGCAGAACAAAACGCAGGTGCAGGCCATCACTGAGGTGATTGACGCCCGCCTGCGCTATCCGCATACCGCGCTGCTGTACGTATCGTTCAATGCCAAGTCGTTCAGTAATATCCCGAAGATTTCCTGTAAGCCGAAAGGGCGCGTAATCCGCATTCCGCAGAACTACGATCCGGTGGGTCGGGTCTATAACGGCACATGGGACGGCACATTCAAATGGGGCTGGACGAACAACCCGGCATGGATCTGGTTCGATGTGCTGACAGAACCACGCTTTGGCCTGGGGCGTCGCGTGTCGGCGGACATGCTCGACAAGTGGGAGTTGTATCGTATTGCCCAGCGTTGTGATCAGAAAGTGCCGGATGGCAAGGGAGGTAGCGGTACCGAGCCTCGTTTTATGTTTGACGTTTATATTCAGGCTCAGGCCGACGCCTGGCAGGTGATTAAGGACATTGCTGCCGGTTTTAACGGCATGACGTTCTGGGGCAACAACATGTTCAATGTTGTCTCTGATATGCCAGCGGACATATCTAAGCTGCAGATCCTCACCCGTGCTTCGGTAGTCGGCAAGCCAACATATTCCAGCGGCAGTGAAAAGAACCGCTATAGTTCAGCGTTGATTAACTTTAGCGATCCGGATAATCACTATCAGGACCGAACTACAGCAGTAATGTTTCCTGACCTGGTAAAACAGTTCAAATTTAAGCAGACACAACTCACTGCTATCGGATGCACGCGTGAAAGCGAGGCGCAACGCCGCGGAGGGTGGGCAGTCTACTCCAACTCGCTGGACCGCATTATCACTGTTCAGACGGGACTTGATGGCTTCGCTTATGTGCCGGGGACCGTATTTGCGTTTGCAGATGAGCGGCTATCTGGCCGTGTCTATGGTGGACGCGTTACTGAATACAACGCCGCACTGAAATCTGTAACTACCGACCGGGGCACAAGCGCATTAGCCGGCGATACGCTGATGATTCGTACTCAGGGCGGTACCGTTGAGAGCAGAACCATTCAGGCGGTTAACGGCCAGCAACTGATACTGGCAACTGCGTTTACCGCTGAACCACTGCCTAATGCCATTTTTGTTATCGATGCAGGCCAGTTGCGCCTCCAGTATTTCCGCGTAACCAATCTGACATTTAACGATGAAGAGAATACCTACAGTATCACTGGTGCAGAGTACAACGGGGCGAAATATGATGCCGTTGATAACAATGCCCGATTGGATACGCCGCCAGTCAGCCTGATACCGACAGGCCTGGTAGGGCAACCAAAAAACATCACGATTAGCAGCTATGATTCAGTCCGGCAGGGGCAGCGTATCGCCACACTGGTCGCAGGTTGGGATGCGCCACTGGATAAAAACGGGAAGCCGCAGGCAGATATCGTCGCTTATCAGACACAGTGGAAACGCGGTGATAATGAGTGGATCAATATCCCTGAAACGGGCCTGCGCAATATCGAGGTGCCTGGAATTTTCTCGGGCGATTATCTTGTGCGAGTGCGCGCCATTAACTCTGGAGGCGCGTCCAGTCTGTGGGCATCTTCTGTTCTGACGAATCTCACTGGGCGTACAGGGGATGTGCCGAAACCCGTTGGTCTGCGCACCACTGCCATCAACTGGGGGATTCAGGTTGACTGGTCATTCCCGGCAGATACTGGAGATACTCTCCAGACCGAGTTGCAGTATTCAGTTAATGGCAACGGGGATAACCCTCTGTTGCTTGCCGGAGTTCCGTATCCGCAACATACCTACACTCAACTTGGCTTAAAGGCTGGTGTTGAATTTTGGTATCGCGCTCGCCTGGTCGATCGTATTGGCAACCAGAGTGACTGGACCGACTGGGTTCGTGGCGAATCCAATGCGAATGCGGATGACTACCTGGGGGATATTGCTGATGACTTCCTGACATCTGCCGATGGCGATCGTCTGACGGGCGACATTGATACCAACCTTGAAGCCATTCTGCAGAACGCGCTGGCCAACCATGCAACCGTGGAACACCAGTGGGCGCAGTACGGCGAGGTACGCGCGGATATTCTGGTGGTTAAAACGACCATTGCGCAGGTCGATAAGGCCATGGCTGAAATGTCGACGCAGGTGCAGGCGCAGATTAAAGATGTAACCGCCTCGCTTGAGGATAAGCTCACAGCCACCGTTGACGCTACAAGTGCTACGGCCATTCATACCCTGAAAGTCGGAGTGCGCATCAACGATATTTTTTACGGTGCCGGAATGTCGATTGCGGTGCTGGCGGAGGCGGGTAAGCCGGTAGTCACTCGTGTCGGATTTAACGCCAATCAGTTCGTCCTGATGAGTGGCAGCGGTGATACGCAATATTCACCCTTTGCTGTTGTTAATGGTCAGGTATTTATCAGCGATGCGTTTATTCAGGATGGCAGCATTACCAATGCCAAGATTGGTAATTTTATCCAGTCGAATAACTTCGTTGCTGGTTCAGCAGGCTGGCGCATTGATAAAAATGGAAACGCTGAATTACATGGCAAACTTTACGCTGACAGTGGCCAGTTTGCATTTAACGGTACCAATAACACTGTCGTCATCAACGGGAATGGGCTGACCGTCAATTTATCTGGCGGTGGTCGGGTTGTCGTCGGGAGGTGGTCATAATGCCAGAAGGGATATTAATCGACTACAACGATGGCCGTCCGGTGATGGCGATTACTGCGGGGCTTCGTGCCCCGAGTTTTTGCACATCGTTCTCAGGCTGGTCATCCCAGTTCATGCAGTACCCTGTCAATACGCCACTCGTTCCTGGCTCACAGGCTATCGTGGTGCCAACTAACCCCATTTACATCTATTCCTTTGCTGAATTTGATGTGGCCATTATGACCAGCGTCACCAGAAACGGTGACTCAGGGGTCATTATCGGGGCTGAGACTATCGGCGGAAAAAGTCTTGTCCCCGACTGGTCTGGTTACGTCATGGAGCTGCTGCCTGCGGCGACGTATAACGAAGGGCTGTTTGTTTCAAACTCGACTGACTTCACCGCCATATCCAATCAGGCCGCTCTGATGACCTGCGCCTGGTCCGGACGCATTACGGTTAACGGCAGTGCTGCGCTTCCGGTGAGCGGTATTCCTTTTGGAAAATGGGATAACCCGAATGTGTCGGTGGGGTTTGATGGCGGCAATATCATCGTTCGCGATATTTCCTACACAGGGCGGGACGATGTGGGCGGAACGGCGACGATTGACCTGGTGATATTCAATCAGACAGCACCTGTCGGCGGCGACGGTATCACGATGACCAACGCCGCAGGCCAGGTGACGTTCTCCACGCTGAAACGCCCCTTTGTCTATGACCGACAAATCCAGATTACCGACGCATTCCAGGATATAGGCAGCGGGTTCTGCCAGATAGTCTATACCGGCGTTCAGGTACGAATGATTGGTGGATGGGGAAATATCAGAACAAAAGGCGTGGTCATGTCAGGCGGTAGCGTCAGGTCGGCCTACAACAAAGTGTTTGCGGACCGTAACTCCGGTTCATGGGATATGACCCGAAACAGAAATATCGCCATGCCCATTCTAATTCTTCCGAATATGTACTGAGGAAAAACTATGTCAGCAGGAACATTAACCCTGACGAATAACTCTGCTGCGGTCACTGGCAGCGGGACCGCGTTTACAACAGAGCTGGTGGCTGGAGATTTTATTGTTGCTAATGTCGGTGGCATTCCCTATACGCTCCCGGTTAAGTCCCTGGAAAGTGGTACAGCGTTGACGCTGGTCAGCAATTATACCGGGCCAACACAATCTGGCGCAGCCTGGTCTGCCGTACCCCGTGAAGTCCTCAATATGGTGACTGCCGCGATGGTGGTGCAGAACACAGAAGCCCTTCGCGGACTTAACTACGACAAACAGAACTGGCAGCAGCTATTCAGCGGGACAGGAACCATTACTGTCAGGCTCCCTGACGGTTCGACATACACTGGCCCGGCATGGGGCGGCATCACGAGCGCACTGAATGACAAAGCCGATAAATCTTCACTGGGTACAGCCGCGGGTAAAAATGTCGGGACTGCCACCGGTGATGTAGTAACCGCCGGAAGTGTGCAGGACGTCTACAAAACTGCAGTTCCCGCGACCGGATATACGGATATGGGGAATTATGGCCTTCTTAGTGATGTGTCGATGCATGGCGAAAGTGTTGCTAAATTGGCCAATTTGCATGTAAGCACAGCGGGCTGGACGCTAAGGTTTTCTGTCGGGGCGTATAATGCCGCTACTGGCAGCGCGCAAGATGCGGGGCATATTTTGATGACTACGGACGGCGGAACTTTTAACCGCCATTGGTATTTGCTCAATAATGGTATCCTGATTGGGCCGAACGGCACATTCTATTCAGAGGGGAACACCACCAAAGCGGCAGACGGCACGCTGAAAGCGGCATCACCCGTAGTCAGGTTGTTTTCTGACGGTCGTGCTGAAACAAACGCGGAGTCAGAGGGCTGTACGGTTACCCGCCTGTCGGTCGGCGAATACCTGATAAACGGCTGTACAGGTCTTAATGCTGATGCCGGGTGGGGAGGGTATGATGGTGGTTTTGATGTCCCCACAGACCGAAACAAGCAACCGCTTATCTGGCTGGATTATGAGGTAAATGCGGATGGTTCAGTCCTGGTGAAAACCTATCATCGGACCTACCCAACTGCACCAGTCTTTGCTCGTAATCTCATTGGGATTAAAAATGATGCTGGAGTAGTCGTCACTGAGACATTCATGGATGGTGACCCGATAGATATTCCTTCAGACCAGTTCGTTTCCGTACGCGTGGAAATGCCGGTAGACAGTATCTGGCACCAGAAACAGAAGGCGGAGCGGGAGGCGATGGAAAAAGCCGAACGTGGCGTCAGTGTTGATCG
>NZ_SZWV01000022.1:71208-71537 GCF_005280945.1 Citrobacter sp. wls718 | reverse complement strand
ACACAGCGGTTTGTCCAGGAACTGAGCAAGGTTAACTGGAGCTGGACAATGAAGCAGGCCAACGAGTGGATCGAGTGGTATGTGACAACATTCCGCGATGTATCAACGCAGGAAGGCGAGAACCGTACCTTTCAGCTGTTTAATCCAAACGGAGGACTATAGTCATGGGCTTCCCGTCACCTGCCAGTGATTATGTTGAAACAAAGATTTCCCTCGATCAGCAGCTAATTAGCCAGCCAGCTGCGACTTATTTCATGCGGGCATCGCGTTCACACTTCAGAGAAGGGATAATCCAGGGGGCGCTGCTTGTTGTTGATGCGTCACTTTCT
>NZ_SZWV01000022.1:59386-71198 GCF_005280945.1 Citrobacter sp. wls718 | reverse complement strand
TGATAAATCTGGAGAACGGGAGAAAGGAAGCGCTGCCAGAAGATGGTGATGGCTACAATTCCTCACACGCAATATTTGGGGTTATCACGTACATCATTAATGATGCCAGGAACGCGGAGTTCGATGATTGCCCGGTGATGTAATCACATTGGCTGTATTAGTTCGGATCCCTGATTTTTCACATTCCCGACGGCACGCGTCACGGCGTGCCGTAGAAATTTCTGTCCTGGAGTTTTGATCCCGAAGATTTCCCGACGGCGCCACGAAACCAATGGCAACTGATTGATCTTGAATGATTGCAATAGTAAGTATTAGGAGGTGTTTTTTAGTGGGTTTTTGGTATTAACTTATTGAAGTTTAAAGGTTATTACGCTTTGAGTTGTAAACAGGAATCGTATTCGGTCTCTTTTTATCTGTCGAATACGATGCCGTCCAGGGCAAAACACTGCGTGTCGCATGCTGTATTCTTCCCAAACCATACCATACTCCGCCCCTCAATCGTCCAGGCTTTTTTGCTGCTATTGTTAAATTATTATAAGGGCGATCGCTCTATCCGGGAGGTCGAATGGAACACCCTGATGCTGTCTACCAGAGAATAGAAGGTACGCGTTGGCGCCACGTCTGGGTGGTGGGGGATCTCCACGGCTGTTTTTCCATGTTGATGGCTAAATTGCGCCAGTGCCGTTTTGATCCGTGGCAGGATCTGCTGGTTTCAGTCGGTGATGTGATTGACCGTGGACCAGACAGTTTGCGCTGTCTGGTGTTATTGCGTAAAAACTGGATGGTAGCGGTCAGGGGGAATCATGAGCAGATGGCGCTGGATGCGCTGACAACGGGAGAACAGTTGCTGTGGCAAATGAACGGGGGAGAGTGGTTTACCCATGCCGCGCAACCGGCGGCGAGGCATGCGCTTGAGGCGTGTCAGCAATTACCCTGGATTGTGGAACTGCGCTGTCAGAATGGTGTGCACGTTATTGCCCATGCCGATTACCCGGATGATGAATATCAATGGCAAAAGCATGTCGATTTACAGCGGGTATTGTGGGATCGCTCGCGGTTGATGAACAAAAGTGGTGGAATTGGTGGCGCGGACCATTTCTGGTTTGGTCATACGCCGCTGCGCCATCGTCTGGACGTTGATAACCTGCACTATATCGATACCGGTGCGGTATTCGGCGGCGAGCTAACGATGGTGCAATTACAATAATCAAAAATCGCTATATTCCTGCGCAGGTCGCCAGAAGCTGTCGATGTAGCCATCTGCTGGCAGGCATCCGCCATTGCGAATCCGCTGATCGTCCATCGAAATAAGGCACTGCTGTTCCGTATTGAAGACATCGACCACGATGTCTTCACAACCGCCATCCAGGTAGCAAACAAAAAGAACCAGCGTGAACATTCCATCCCCAAATTATACTGCCGTACCGATAGTGTAGAAGAGGTTACTGCGTGGGGGAAATGAAGACATAAATAACCCGTCTGGCGACGGGTTCTTTTTGAATCAGGCAAAACGCATGATCCAGGCATCTGACTTACGATCGTAGTGCTCGCGGAATAGAACAGAATGTTCGCCATTAAGGAGGGCCGGGACGCTGGTATCGGCATCCCAGGCGTCCAGTTGCATACATAAATCCGGATCGGATTTACACGGAGTGGTTAACGTTCGGTCTCCCGGCGATTCGCCATGTAACTCGGCGTCGTCGATTTCAAAAGCGCCAATGCGCACACTGGTTTTCATCATCGTGCTCTCCGTCAATTTGCTGGTTGTGGTACGACCAGTTAGGCCGTCCATTTTTCAGCGTAGTCAACGTGAGCAAAAGCGCCAGTAAAAACGTGCGTTATCCTGTAAAGAGTTTGCCATCCCGGACAAGATCGCGTGGATAGCTGTTCTTCAACCGTGAACCAATCCGTTTTGCCAGCCCAATCGGCTGGTGCTGGAAGGTGACCAGCACGTCGTCGCTGGCAGGCGCGGTCTGCGGGTAGACATCTCTGCCGCGATACCACTCTTCTGCTTCTTCAAGGTTCAGTTCGAACGCGTTGCGGTGATGTGGGTTGGCGAGAGCGATGACGGCCTCATGTTGCCAGCGGTACCCTTTATTGTGGGTTTCAGCCAGCTTAATCCCGAGGCGGGAAAACCGCACTTTACCAATCAGTGATTCAATCTCAACAGGGAATAGCCAGACTTCTTTATCACGCTGCCAGAGGCGAAGATTGTCTTCCCATTGTAATCCGCTGGCGTTTGCCGCCGCGGTGATTTGTGCGGTTTCACGACCTTTCAATGGGCTGAACGGGAAATTGCCGACCTTATATTTAGGGGCAGGCAGAGGAGGGATAGCGGCTGTTTTTCGCAAACGGGCAACAAAGAATCCTTCGCAGTCGTAAATTTGCGGGAAGACATGCAGAAAACCTTCTGGCGTCAGCGCACGTTCAGCATCCGGGAATAAATCACCTAATGGGAGAAACTCCACGGCGTCCGGATAGGTTTCTAGTAGCCACTGCATGACGAGTTCATTTTCATCACGGTTCAGCGTACAGGTGGAATACACCAGCGTGCCGCCAGGGCGTAAAGCATGAAACGCGCTGTCGAGCAGTTCGCGCTGGGTGGCGGCAATCTCAAGATTACTGTCGACAGACCAGTTTTTCAGCGCATCGGGATCTTTACGCACCACGCCTTCACCGGAGCACGGTGCGTCCAGTAGGATGGCATCGAAAGATTCTGGCAACGCTGCGCCAAATACGCGTCCGTCAAAGTGGGTGAGGGCAACGTTAGCGATCCCACAGCGGCTGATATTGGCATGCAGCACTTTAACGCGACTGGCGGAAAACTCATTGGCCAGGATCGCGCCCTTATTCTTCATTTTTGCGGCGATTTGCGTAGTTTTTGAACCCGGCGCGGCGGCTACGTCCATCACCCGATCCGGAGTATTCCCTTCGGCAAACAGCGCGGCAACCGGCAGCATTGAACTGGCTTCCTGAATATAAAACAGCCCACTTAAATGCTCGGCGGTGCTGCCCAGTGGGACTGACTGCTCTTCGTCACGCTCGATCCAGAACCCTTCTTCACACCAGGGGATCGGCGTGAGCGACCAGCCGTAAGGTGCCGTTAAGGCGAGGAAATCGGCAACGGAGATTTTCAGCGTATTGACACGAATGCTGCGTCGTAACGGACGCTGGCAGGCGGCGAGAAAATCATCGAAAGAGAGCGTGGAAGGCATTGCTTCCCGCATTTGAGTCAGAAAGGCGTCAGGAAAATAAGCCACTTGGTACCACCGGAAAAAAAACAGGCGCGCAGTGTAGCATATTTGCTCCGGCGCGAGTACGCCGGGCAGGAGGGTCATTAACGCGGCAGGGCGGTTCCCCATTCACGCCACTCTTTGGGTTCGCTTTCCAGCAACAGGAAGTGTTTTCCAGCCTGTGCTTTTGGTGCCAGTGGCGTACCCGGTGGAGTGGCGAAGGCAATACCGCCGCGAATGAACTGATTAAAGGTCCCGGTTTTCACCACGCCGCCGGTCAGGCCGAAGTCGAGGTTGTAGCCGGACGCCAGCCAGAACACGGAGTTATTACGCACCAGATGCTGATAGCGCTGGCTGATGCGCATGGCAATCATCACGCGGTCAGAAAGCGAACCCAGCGTCAGCCCGGTGACGGTACCCACCTCGATACCTCTGAACAGAACCGGAGTGCCGATATTCAGCGACCCGGCTTCCGGCGCTTCGACCACGATGCTCAGGCCATCAAGATAACGCGAGTCGGTAATAGTGGCTTCCTGTAGCTCAAAATCACGGCGTGGATTCCCGCGACCCGGCTCCACGTTAATATAAGGCTGCAAGATGGTATCAAGGTGCTCCACGCCTGCCGCAGAGATTTGCGGGGTAATTACCGAGAAGCGTGTCCCGCTGCGCGCAAAGGTCTGGACATATTCTGGGTACAGTACCGCTTTCGCCTGCACTTCATTGCGTGCGGTGATGAGTTCCAGGGTTTGGATCTGACCAATATCGATGCCAAGATAGCGAATTGGCATGCCCGCGGCGAGCTTACCGGCGTCAAAGGCGTGCAGGGTAATTTGGCCGCCTACAGCCCGTGCGGCGGTTTCAGAGGCGTACAGAATCCGCTTGTCACCTTTACGTTGGCTGGCGCTGGCACCGCTCAGGTTGTCGAAGCTAATTGCCCCTTTTAGCGCGCGAGACAACGGAGAAGCCTGTACGGTCAGTCCGCTACCGTTAAGTTGAACTTTTGCGCCGCCTTCTGCCCAGAACACGCTGTTGTTGGTTAACAGGTTGCGGTATTCCGGTTTGATGTGCAGGTCGATATCAAACGCATCGGCGCGAGGGCGCACGCTAATCACTTCACCCACTTCGAATTTACGGTACAGCACCACTGAACCGGCCTGAACGTCAGGCAACGTTTCGGCGCGCAGGCTGAGCGTGGTGGTCGGCAGATCGCTCAGGCTGTTTTCAATCGCTTTCTCCAGGTTGGCATAAAGCGGATAGCTGGTTTTCATTTCACCTTTGGTGCCGGGTAAAATACGAATACCGCCGCTAATCCATTCGCTGGCGCTGGCTCCTAAGAACTCCACGCCGTCAATGCCTACTTTGACGTCAACCCGACTGTTGACCACAAATTTGCTGTCACCTTGTACCAGGTCGCGATGCTGGGGTTCGATGGCAACAGTAAAGGAAACGCCTTTGCTGGACAGCGTACGTTCAATCACTTGTCCAACCTGGACACCATGCAGGATCAGCGGTTGACCCGCCTCAATGCCGTAGCTTTCCGGTGCAGTCAGGGTGAGCGTCATCACACCTGGATCATGCAATAAGGATTTTTCGCCGGGAACTACTACAAACTGACTGCGAGGTTCGCCCTCGCCGGGGACCAGTTCGAAGGTTTTACCGGTTAACAGCGAACTGAGGTTTGCATCGCTCAACGACAATTTGGGGCTGTGCAGCTCAATGCGCGTATTGTCCCGCAGCAACGAGACGACGCTCGGATCCACCGTCATTTCGCCGGTGACTTTGCCTCCTGGGATAAGTTCCAGTTTTGTCAGTTCACCGACCTCCAGGCCCTGGTACATCAGCGATGTGGACCCTGCTTTTAGCCCATCGCCGCTGGGTAATTCCAGCTTGATGATCACGCCGCGTTGGCTGTGGGCGAGGTCTTGATACAGACCAAATGTATCGTCGGCAACAGCGGGCTGTGAATCTTCCGGTGAGTCAAAGGCGATGGCACCATTCACCAGTGCGGCCAGACTTTCCAGCTTAACCTTCGCCCCACTGAGGCTGATATCCGCATTGACCCCAGACACGTTCCAGAAACGGCTGCCTTTTTTGACCAGATTAGTAAATCGGCGTTCAATTAGCACATCGATGGTTACGCCCTGATTATTGGGGTTAATGGTGTAGTCATATACCCTGCCTACCGGTATTTTGCGGAAATATACCAGCGAGCCGCTGTTCAGGGAGCCGAGGTCAGGTGCATGCAGATGCAACATTAAATCGCCGTTATTCAGGCGATACTTGGGCTGCGTATCCAGGGCGACGAAATGATCTCTCGGCTCTCCGGTTCCGGGCATCATTCCGATATAGTTTCCGCCAACCAGTGCGTCGAGGCCGGAAACGCCTGCCAGCGAGGCTTTTGGCGTCACCAGCCAGAACTGCGTATCTTTACGCAGGGCATCTTTCATGCTGGCCTTGATGCTGACGCGAACTTCAATCTTGCGCAGATTTTTGCTGAGACTGATATCCTGCACCGTGCCAACTTCGACACCCTGATAGCGAACAGGCGTCCGGCCCGGCACAATACCATCTGCAGACATAAAGTCGATGGTAACGGTGTTGCCGCGGTCTTCATAGCTTCCCCAGATCAGCCACCCGGCGATCATCAGGGCGATGAACGGTAGCAGCCAGAATGGAGAAATGCGGCGTTTTGTTTTAATCTGCGCTTCAGTCTGCGAAGCGGGCGTTTCCTGACTCATGTGCATCCCAAAGTAAGCGGCTGTCCAGCCATTCCACAGCAAGAATAGTCAAAATTACCGCTGCGCCGAAATAAAACGCAGCCGGTCCCATAGTAAAAGCCAGTATCTGGTCGCGATTAATCAGCGACATGGTTAAGGCAATAACAAACAGATCCAACATTGACCAGCGGCCAATCCACGTCACTATGCGCAGTAGCAGAATGCGCGTGCGTAAGCCCTGTTCACATTTAAAATGGATGCTAATCAATAGGGTAAGCATCACGATCACTTTGGTGAAAGGCACCAAAATACTGGCGATAAAGACGATTGCCGCGACACCAACATTGCTGCTTGCCAGCGACATAATGCCGGACAGGATCGTGTCTTCCTGCCGGGATCCGTTAACGTAAATAACCGAGATGGGCAGCAGATTAGCAGGCAGCAGCAGGACAATCGAGGCCAGCAGCGCGGCCCAGCACTTTTGTATGCTTTGATTCCTGCGCCAGCGCAACGGAATATGGCAACGCGGGCAGCGACTGCGGGTGTCCGGATAGCCTGTAAAATGGCAGCCGAGGCATACGCGAAGCTGTTCATCGGGGCGCCGTGCGGGTCTTTGCGGGTAAAAACGGTCCCACAACTGTTCCACGTTGAGGTGCGACAGCGTCAGAATACTGAGGATCACCAGCGCAAGAAAAGCATACAGCCCCACGCCCGGCAGCAGAAAAGCGTAGTCCTGCACTTTGATCGACGCGACGCCGATACCGACCAGGTAAATGTCGAGCATGACCCACTCTTTGAGCCTTTCCAGCATCAGCAGGACCGGGCGCAGGTTCATACCGAGAATGTTGCCTAACCACAGATAAGCAATGGACGAGACAAGTATTATCGGCGCGCCCATCACGCAAAAGAGCACGAAGGAGGCGGTGAGTGGATCACCCTGGCGGGTCATTTGCCAGATCCCCTGAACCACATTGGCGTCAATACGAATGCCTAATAAAAAGATGTGTAACAGCGGCTCTCCCCAGGCAAAAGGCATCAGCAGCAGCATGGTGAAGGCCATTGCCGCCAGCCGTGTTAATGACCAGTCGCGTCCGTCACGAATTTTTGCCTGACAGCGGGGACAGTATGCACTTTGGTGCGAACGCATTTTCGGCAAGCTAAATAGCATGTCGCATTCGGGGCAACGCTGGTAGTGCGCACGGGGTAGCGCCTCACCGACGGACCTGATCGCTATTTTTTTGGATGGCTTGATGCGTGGAGTATTTAGGGCCATGTATCGCGGATCAAAGTGTTAGAGTAATGTTATCTTAACCCATGACGGGAATGATCTTGAGCATTAACGCATTTAATGTTTATTTTAGTAGGCTGCAGTTTTAAGTAAGACAACTAAGTGATTACATAATGAACAAAATAGAGCTATACACGGATCTGAACCGTGATTTTCGCGCATTGATGGCAGGTGAAACCAGTTTTCTGGCAACGTTGGCAAATACCAGCGCCTTGTTGTACGAACGTCTTTCAGAAGTGAACTGGGCTGGTTTTTATCTGCTCGAAAACGACACGCTGGTGCTCGGTCCCTTCCAGGGAAAGATCGCCTGTGTGCGTATCCCTGTTGGGCGTGGCGTGTGTGGTACAGCGGTGGCGCAGAACCAGGTTCAGCGCATTGAAGACGTTCACGCCTTTGACGGGCACATTGCTTGCGATGCCGCCAGCAATGCTGAAATCGTCCTGCCAATCATGGTTGAAAATCAGATAATCGGCGTGCTGGATATTGATAGCACAGCGTTTGGCCGCTTTACTGAAGAGGATGAACAGGGGCTGCGTACGCTTGTGGCACAGCTTGAAACCGTGCTTGCAATGACGGATTACAAAAAATTCTTTGCGACCGTCGCAGGATAATCAACGGATAACGTAGCAATTACTGATGACGTCATTATAATGACGCCTGTTCATGCCTGCGCTTGTTGGCTACGTCCGTTGTAATCAGGAAATTTCATGGAAAATCAACCTAAGTTGAATAGCAGTAAAGAAGTTATCGCGTTTCTGGCCGAACGCTTCCCGCAATGTTTTAGTGCGGAAGGCGAAGCGCGCCCGCTGAAAATTGGCATTTTTCAGGATCTGGTAGAGCGTGTTGAGGGTGAAATGAACCTCAGCAAGACACAGCTTCGTTCTGCCTTACGTCTCTACACTTCAAGCTGGCGCTATCTGTATGGCGTTAAGCTGGGCGCAACGCGTGTCGATCTCGACGGCAACCCATGTGGTGAGCTGGATGAGCAACACGTCGAACATGCGCGCAAACAGCTTGAAGAAGCAAAAGCCCGTGTTCAGGCGCAACGTGCCGAGCAACAGGCGAAAAAACGCGAAGCGGCAGCTGCTGCGGGCGAAAAAGACGGCGCACCGCGTCGCGAGCGTAAGCCGCGTCCTGCTCCGCGTCGTAAAGAAGGTGCAGAGCGTAAACCTCGCGCTGAAAAACCGGCCGCTCAAGCACCGCGTGCTCCTCGCGAAGAACAGCATACCCCAGTGTCTGATATTTCAGTGCTGAAGGTAGGGCAGTCTTTAAAGGTGAAAGCAGGTAATAATGCGATGGATGCCACCGTATTAGAAATCACCAAAGATGGCGTCCGTGTACAGCTGAATTCGGGTATGTCTTTGATTGTACGCGCAGAACACTTGGTGTTCTGAAACGGAGGCCTGGCCTGGCATGAACACTTTTTTTAGGCTTACTGCGTTAGCTGGTCTGCTTGCATTAGCAGGCCAGGCACTCGCTGTGGAAGACATCACGCGTGCCGATCAACTCCCCATACTGAAGGAAGAAACGCAGCACGCGACGGTGAGCGAACGTGTCACATCGCGTTTTACGCGTTCTCATTATCGCCAGTTCGATCTGGATCAGGCGTTTTCGGCAAAAATTTTTGACCGCTATCTGAATCTGCTCGACTACAGCCATAACGTGCTGTTAGCGAGCGATATAGAGCAGTTTGCTAAAAAGAAAACCGTCATCGGTGATGAACTGCGCACGGGCAAGCTGGATGTCTTTTACGATCTCTACAATCTGGCGCAAAAGCGCCGGTTTGAACGTTACCAGTACGCGTTAAGCGTGCTGGCGCGTCCAATGGATTTCACCGGTAACGACACGTTTAACCTCGATCGCAGCAAGGCCCCATGGCCAAAAAGCGAAGCCGAGCTAAACGCATTGTGGGACGGTAAGGTTAAATTCGATGAACTTAGCCTGAAACTGACCGGTAAAACCGATGCTGAAATTCGTGAAACGCTGACCCGTCGTTACAAATTTGCTATTCGCCGTCTGGCGCAGACTAACAGTGAAGATGTGTTCTCACTGGCGATGACGGCGTTTGCGCGTGAAATCGATCCGCATACCAACTACCTGTCTCCGCGGAATACCGAACAGTTCAATACCGAAATGAGCCTGTCTCTGGAAGGTATTGGCGCGGTTCTGCAAATGGATGATGACTATACCGTTATTAATTCAATGGTAGCGGGTGGTCCGGCAGCCAAAAGCAAGGCGATAAGCGTAGGCGATCGTATTGTTGGCGTCGGCCAGGCTGGTAAAGGCGTCGTTGATGTGATTGGCTGGCGTCTCGATGACGTTGTCGCGCTGATCAAAGGACCAAAGGGTAGCAAGGTTCGCCTTGAAATCCTGCCTGCCGGTAAAGGCACCAAGACGCGTACCGTTACGCTAACGCGTGAACGTATTCGTCTGGAAGACCGTGCTGTTAAAATGTCGGTCAAAACCGTTGGCAAAGAAAAAGTCGGTGTGCTCGATATTCCCGGTTTCTACGTTGGCTTGACGGATGACGTTAAAGTTCAGCTGCAGAAGCTGGAAAAACAGAATGTCAGCAGCGTGATCATCGATTTGCGCACTAACGGTGGTGGTGCACTGACCGAAGCCGTATCGCTTTCCGGTCTGTTTATTCCTTCTGGCCCTGTTGTTCAGGTTCGCGACAATAACGGTAAAGTGCGCGAAGACAGTGATACCGACGGCGTTGTTTACTATAAAGGCCCGCTGGTGGTGCTGGTTGACCGTTTCAGTGCTTCTGCTTCTGAGATTTTTGCCGCGGCAATGCAGGATTACGGCCGTGCGTTAATCGTCGGGGAACCGACCTTTGGTAAAGGCACCGTGCAGCAGTACCGTTCTCTGAACCGTATCTACGATCAGATGCTGCGTCCGGAATGGCCAGCGTTGGGTTCCGTTCAGTACACTATCCAGAAATTCTACCGTGTTAACGGTGGCAGCACGCAACGTAAGGGCGTGACGCCGGATATCATCATGCCGACAGGCAATGAAGAAACTGAAACCGGTGAGAAGTTCGAAGATAACGCCTTACCGTGGGATAGCGTTGATGCTGCAACCTATGCGAAGTCAGATAATTTAACGCCGTTTGGTCCTGAATTACTGAAAGAACATAATGCGCGTATCGTTAAAGATCCTGAGTTCCAGTACATCATGAAGGATATTGCTCGTTTCAATGCCCTGAAAGATAAGCGCAACATCGCATCTCTGAATTACGCTCAGCGTGAGAAAGAGAATAACGAAGATGACGCCCTGCGTCTGGCGCGTATCAACGATCGCTTGAAGCGTGAAGGTAAACCGCCGCTGAAGAAACTGGACGATCTGCCGAAGGATTACCAGGAGCCGGATCCGTATCTCGATGAGACGGTGAAAATCGCGCTCGACCTGGCGCGTCTTGAAAAAGACAAGCCAGCGGAACAGTCTGCGACCAAACAGTAATATCCAACAGGCACAAGAAATTGTGCCTGTTTTTTTAACAAGCGTATGAAGTCGTCAGTCTGATACGGTAAAATGTAAAGTTGTGTCTTTCTACTGACTTAGCACGTATGCATGCTTGAAAATAGCCGTAAGACCCATACGATATGGGTAATCGCATAGTGCGTTTTGTTAAATTGAGGTTAAAAGAAAATTATGATGCGAATCGCGCTCTTCCTGCTGACGAACCTGGCTGTGATGGTCGTTTTCGGGCTGGTATTGAGCCTGACAGGGATTCAGTCAAGCAGCGTTCAAGGCTTGTTGATTATGGCTCTGCTGTTTGGTTTTGGTGGTTCCTTTATTTCGCTGCTGATGTCCAAATGGATGGCGTTAAAGTCCGTTGGTGGGGAAGTAATTGAACAGCCCCGTAATGAAAGAGAACGCTGGCTGATGAATACTGTAGCAACTCAGGCTCGTCAGGCTGGGATCGCTATGCCGCAGGTGGCTATTTACCATGCGCCAGATATTAACGCGTTTGCGACCGGTGCTCGCCGGGATGCGTCGCTGGTGGCTGTCAGCACCGGCTTGTTGCAAAACATGAGTCCCGATGAAGCCGAAGCCGTTATCGCACATGAAATTAGCCACATTGCCAATGGCGATATGGTTACCATGACGCTGATCCAGGGCGTGGTGAACACCTTTGTTATCTTTATCTCACGTATTCTGGCGCAACTCGCCGCCGGCTTTATGGGCGGAAACCGTGAAGAAGGTGAGGGTAGCAACGGCAACCCGCTAATCTATTTCGCGGTAGCGACGGTGCTGGAGCTGGTGTTTGGTATTCTGGCGAGCATTATTACCATGTGGTTCTCACGTCATCGTGAATTCCATGCGGATGCAGGCTCTGCCAAACTGGTGGGTCGTGAGAAAATGATTGCTGCGTTGCAGCGGCTGAAAACTAGCTATGAGCCGCAGGAAGCAACCAGCATGATGGCCTTCTGCATCAACGGTAAATCTAAGTCGCTGAGTGAGCTGTTTATGACTCACCCGCCGCTGGATAAGCGTATTGAAGCGCTGCGCAGTGGGGAATACCTGAAATAACCCGCAGCAGGTTAAATAATGAAGAAGCGCGTCGTTAG
>NZ_SZWV01000022.1:41225-59341 GCF_005280945.1 Citrobacter sp. wls718 | reverse complement strand
TCCGAGGTTGGGTGATCCGCAGTCCGCTGACAATAGCGGCAAGCGTCGCCAGAATGCCAGCCGCCAGCAGAGACATGTGGGTACCGCTGTCGCCAAACTGATTCAACATCAACGCCACTAACGCGGCACCGGTGCTTTGTCCCAGTAAACGCGCCGTTCCCAGCATCCCGCTTGCGCCACCGCTGCGTTCACGCGGCGCGGAAGTGATGATGGTATGGTTGTTTGGTGACTGGAACAGACCAAAGCCAGCACCGCACAGGATCATCGGCCAGATAATATTGAAGTCCGACGGGGCGGAGGGCAGCAACACCAGAGAAAATAACCCGCATGCCATCACCACCATGCCTAATGCCCCTAAAAGCCCGGCGTGGACGCGTTCAATCAGGTAACCCGCCAGCGGTGCCATAACCATGGTGGCCAGCGGCCATGGGGTCAACAACAGACCTGTTTCAACTTCACTACGACCCAACACGGTTTGTAAAAAGAAGGGGAGAGAGACCATGGCCAACATTTGCGCGCAGAATGAACAGATCGAGGTGCCGATGGAGAGCGAAAAAAGCGGTATGCGCAGCAGATCAACCGGTAACAGCGGTACAGGTAGTGACAGCTGTCGACGGATAAAGAAATAGCCCACCACGAGAAGTCCCGCCAGTTCAGCCCCGATTAGCGTGAGTGACTGTCCCTGGGCAAACCCACTGAGTGCAGTTATCAGCAAACCGAACGTTAACGCATTCATCACCGCGCTGGGTAAATCAAAACGGGGTTTATTGCTGCGTGCAGCGTTTGCGGGCAAAAAGCGCATAGCCAGCAGTAGAGCAATAATCCCAAGCGGTACGTTAATCAAAAACAACCATTTCCATGAGGCAATGGAGAGGATCGCCGCGGCAATAGTCGGACCTGCAGCAGACGAGACCGCCACGATGAATGAATTAATACCCATTCCGCGCCCCAGTTGGCGTTGAGGGTAAATAAGCCGGATCAGCGCCGTATTCACGCTCATTAATGCGGCTCCGCCAAACCCTTGTGCCACGCGCGCCAGCGTGAGCATCTGCAGGGAATCTGATAATGCGCAGAAGAGAGATGCGAGCAGAAAAACGACCAGTCCGCATTTATAAATACGTCGGTAGCCAAACATGTCGCCCAAA
This sequence comes from Citrobacter sp. wls718, assembly GCF_005280945.1. Classification (NCBI taxonomy): domain Bacteria; kingdom Pseudomonadati; phylum Pseudomonadota; class Gammaproteobacteria; order Enterobacterales; family Enterobacteriaceae; genus Citrobacter; species Citrobacter sp. wls718. Next base: position 58,196 of record NZ_SZWV01000022.1, on the reverse strand, counting down.
AAAGAAAATGAGAGTAGTGAAACCACTATCGCAATTTGATAGGCATTAACGACCCAAATTGAACTGGCGGGGGAGGCCTGAAGATCGGCGGCAATCGTCGGCAGGGCAACATTGGCAATTGCACCATCCAGTACGGCCATCGAAATACCCATAATAATGGTTAATATTGCGCCATATCGTTGGGGCAGCGGCAGGCCATCGGCCTGAAATTTATCCATAGGAAGTCAATATTGTCGGAAATTATGATGAGAATAATAATTTTAGCATTGATATTCAGGTGTTATGTCGCAGATTTGTAACTAAGTGGGCAAAGATGGATTGCGAGCATCGGTACGTGAAATTATAATAAAAACCGGTTCTGATTTTTATAAAACACTCGTAATGAGGTGATAAATGGCTATCGCAGATCTGGATAAACAACCCGATTCTGTTTCTTCCGTGCTGAAGGTTTTTGGCATTCTGCAGGCGCTGGGTGAAGAGCGCGAAATTGGTATAACCGAATTGTCGCAACGCGTCATGATGTCTAAAAGCACCGTTTATCGCTTTTTACAGACCATGAAAACGCTGGGTTATGTGGCACAGGAAGGTGAGTCTGAGAAATACTCTCTGACCCTGAAACTGTTTGAACTGGGCGCTCGCGCGTTGCAAAACGTCGATCTGATCCGTAGCGCTGATATTCAGATGCGTGAACTGTCGCGTTTAACTAAAGAGACGGTCCACCTCGGTGCGCTGGACGAAGACAGCATTGTCTACATCCATAAAATCGACTCGATGTACAATTTACGCATGTATTCTCGCGTAGGACGTCGTAACCCGTTATACAGCACGGCGATCGGTAAAGTACTGCTGGCATGGCGTGACCGTGACGAAGTAAAACAGATTCTTGAAGGCGTGGAATACAAACGCAGCACCGACCGTACGATCACCAGCACTGATGAGTTGCTGCTGCTGTTGGATAAAGTGCGTGAGCAAGGCTACGGTGAAGACAACGAAGAGCAGGAAGAAGGACTGCGCTGCATCGGCGTTCCGGTCTTTGATCGTTTCGGTGTGGTCATCGCAGGTTTGAGTATTTCATTCCCGACTCTGCGTTTTTCTGAAGAGCGTTTACACGAATATGTCGAAATGCTGCACACGGCTGCGCGAAAAATTTCAGAACAAATGGGTTATAACGATTATCCATTCTGATTTGATTTATACGCAATAGGTCAAAAGCCCCAGGTATTTTGTACCGGGGCTTTTTAAATGAGCAAAATTAATACAAGCCGACACCAATAACAGGTAATTTTCTTGCTTCAATATTAACCGTTATCGACAATGACGGTGCTTTTCCTTAACAGGGGACAGTCCGACAAGCCGATGATACCGCTGCTGGTATGTACGTACTGTGCGGTGCTGGTGCCCCGTGCCGTCAGGTACTTGCATTGCAGACCCAGTCCTGCTGCGTTCTCCTTACTCCCTATCAGCACGCCATAGCCACTCAGTAATAAACCAATCCAAACCAGAGCCAGCAATACAATTGCGCGAATAATCAGACGCATTACAACCTCTTATCTTTTCTCGTTATTATAAGATTAGCTTGTACACTGAATGAAACAAGTGAATCATTCCTAAAAATATTTATGCCGCTAAGGTTAACGTTGGGTTTAGGTAACGCATGATAATTTAGTCGCATAAGATGTGGATTCGGAGAGTGGAGTTGGAGTGAAAAAAATTCGGTGGGTGGTGCTGATCATTGTCGTACTGGTATGCATACTGATGTGGGCGCAGGTGTTCAACATCATGTGCGATCAGGACGTACAATTTTTCAACGGAATTTGTGCCATCAATAAATTTATTCCCTGGTAAGCGCATTTTAGCAACAGTTGATTACCTTCTTGTGCGGCAGTGGTAAACTACGCTGTCTACATTGAGGTGGTAAAATGAACGAAGTTTTGAACTCTGGCGCGCTAAGTTTTGCGTCTTTAGTGGTATCGGTGGTGCTTCTGGTTATCGGGCTTGTGCTGTGGTTCTTCATCAATCGGGCAAGCTCACGAACTAATGAGCAGATCGAGTTACTTGAAGCGTTGTTAGATCAACAAAAACGACAGAACGCATTGCTTCGTCGTCTTTGTGAAGCTAACGAACCTGAAAAAGCCGCAGAACCTGCAGTGAAAAACCAGGATGAAGATGAAAGTATCATTCGCCTGGTAGCAGAACGTTAGTCAACTGAAAGACAGGGTGGGCGTCTGATGACGCTGTTCTCAGATATTCCATCCTGTCGTTAACCCTGTCATATCATTTTCTTCTGCGACCTCCACGCGGTTCGCGCGGTGAACTGTCGATAACGTTCTTCCATCAATTCATGTTGGCCGATTAATTCTGTGCCTGTACGTGGTGTTAAATATAATTACCCATACGTTAATAATATGATTATGCCATTTTTGTGATAGTGATCGTTTTTATTATCAGCGAAACGTTTCTCTTACTTTTTTTTGTGCTTTGTCATCATTCTTTCATTATTTTTCTGCAAAACCAGAAGACGGATCTCATTTTTACCGTTGTGACAAATTATGCATTACTAAGCATAAAAAATGATATTCAGCACACGGTGCATCAGTGAGTCTGGAACAACCTCACAAGGTGAGCTATGGTAGACATGTCGCGGCTGCTGCGTATGCCAGCCGGGGCAGGGCGGGAGCGGTGAGAATATATCCAGACTCGGTCTGGCGCATAACTGTGCAGTTGTCGTGAGATGAACTTCGGGATTTGTGCGACCGATCGAGACACGTTTAAAAATGGCTTGCCATTATTATCGTTGTATGTGATAACACGTTTTGGGTTAAACGAGGTACAGTTCTGTTTATGTGTGGCATTTTCAGTAAAGAAGTCCTGAGTAAACACGTTGACGTTGAATACCGCTTCTCTGCCGAACCTTATATTAGTGCCTCAAGCAGTAATGTCTCAGTTTTATCTATGTTATGCCTGCGGGCGAAGAAAATACTCTAAGGAATTTTGCAAATGGCAAAGATTAAAGGTCAAGTTAAGTGGTTCAACGAGTCTAAAGGTTTTGGTTTCATTACTCCTGCTGATGGCAGCAAAGATGTGTTCGTACACTTCTCTGCAATCCAGGGTAACGGCTTCAAAACTCTGGCTGAAGGCCAGAACGTTGAGTTCGAAATTCAGGACGGCCAGAAAGGTCCGGCTGCTGTTAACGTAACAGCTATCTGATCGAAACCACTGATTTGAAGCGCTCAGGCGCAGCAATTTCAGATATAAAGCCTCGCATTTGCGGGGCTTTTTAATTCAGATTACGTCAAAGTATTTCAAAATGCCGTCCCATTAGCGCTTTGTTGCAAAGGCGTGATATTCGTAGCATTCTTTTCCCCGCTTTCTGTCGCTAATTCTCGTTAAATCAGTCACCTGAAAAACTATCTTGCTGGAGAACAGGTGAAAAAGAAAAACGACGGCGATGCACGCAATTTTACTCCCGTACGTTTTGCCCTGCTTTGCGCGGCAATTTTATTGAGTCTGGGGCTGCTCCTTGGCAGGGTTGCGTGGTTGCAAATCGTCACGCCGACCAGTCTGGTGAAGCAGGAGGACATGCGCTCATTACGTGAAGTAACGACGGCATCACCGCGTGGAATGATTACCGACAGAGAAGGGCGACCGTTGGCGGTGAGCGTACCGGTTAATGCTGTCTGGGCCGATCCTAAGACGATTATTAGCAAAGGTGGTGTCGGGTATAACGAGCGCTGGCAAGCGTTGGCAAAAACGTTGAATTTGTCGCTTAGCGCACTGGCGGAACGCGTTAATAGTAACCCCGCCGGACGGTTTATCTACCTGGCGCGCCAGATTTCACCCCAACAGGCGCAGTGGGTTGATAATCTGAATCTTCCGGGGATTAATCTTCGCGAAGAGTCCCGTCGTTTCTATCCCGCCGGTCACGTTGCCGCGAATTTGATTGGCTTCACCAATATTGATGGCCAGGGTATTGAAGGGGTAGAGAAAAGTTTCAATAGCCAGTTGATGGGCAAACCCGGCTCGCGGTTGGTGCGTAAAGACAAATTTGGTCATGTGATTGAGAACATCACGGAAGTGATGCCGGTACCCGCACATGAGTTGCAGCTCAGCATCGATGAACGCTTGCAGACGGTCACCGAGGATGCGCTGGACAATGCCGTGACGTGGAATAAAGCCGAGTCTGGGGCGGCGGTACTGATCAACATCGCCACTGGGGAAATATTGTCGATGGCGAGTTTCCCGGATTTCAACCCCAATAACCGCGACGGTGCGGTGCTGGACGATTTTCGTAACCGCGCGATCAGCGATACCTTTGAGCCAGGATCTACCGTTAAGCCGTTGGTGCTTATGACTGCCCTGCAACAGGGAATTGTACAGCCCGACAGCGTGATTGATACCCACCCCTTTAATCTTGACGGGCACCGTATTCGCGATGTTGGCTATTATCCTGAGTTGTCGCTGACGGGTATTTTGCAAAAATCGAGCGATACCGGCGTGTCACATTTATCATTAGCTATGCCCATTCAGCGATTGTTGGACACCTACAAGAGCTTTGGTTTTGGCGAACCGACAGGTCTAGGGTTGACTGGCGAAAGCAGCGGCTTAATGCCTCAGAGACGTTACTGGAGCAGTTTGGATCGCGCAACCTTTGCCTTCGGCTACGGATTAATGGTCACGCCGCTACAGTTGGCGCACGTTTACGCCACCATTGGCAGTTTTGGCATCTATCGACCGCTGTCCATCACCCGTATCGATCCGCCGGTAATAGGCCGACGCGTCATGTCTGAGGCGTTAGTTCATCAGGTTGAGCATATGATGGAAAGCGTTGCGCTGCCCGGCGGCGGGGGAACAAAGGCTGCGGTACGAGATTATCGCGTGGCGGTAAAAACCGGGACGGCAAAGAAAATTGGCGATGACGGCAAATATGTCGATAAATACGTGGCATACACGGCGGGCGTGGCTCCGGCAAGCGATCCGAAGTTTGCGCTGGTGGTGGTTATCAACAACCCGCAAAATGGGGCGTATTACGGTGGTGCCGTATCGGCCCCCGTCTTTAGTCAGATAATGGGGGATGTGCTGCGTCTGGAAAACGTTAAACCGGATGGCATGCCCGCTGACTCGGAACACTTGCTGGTAATGCACGGTAATAACGACGTCTCTCCGGCGCTGTAAGTTATTTTCCCTGGGCGCAATTCGCGTTACACTTGCGCCCTGAAGCCATCTGCCGGAGTTGTCATGTTGTTTTCCTGTCCCCTTTGCCATCAGCCTCTTACTCAAGATAACAACAGTTTTGCCTGCCCTGGGCGGCATCAGTTTGATGTGGCGAAAGAAGGGTATGTCAACTTACTGCCTGTTCAACACAAACGCTCACGCGATCCAGGTGACAGTGCGGAAATGATGCAGGCACGTCGGGAATTTCTCGATGCCGGCCACTATCAGCCGCTGCGTGAGGCGATTGTGAATGTTCTCCAGGAAACGTTAACGCCAGGTGACGCGGCGATTCTCGATATCGGCTGTGGGGAAGGGTATTACACGCACGCGTTTGCCGATGCGCTGGCAGGAAGTGTGACCTTTGGTCTGGATGTCTCGAAGGTGGCGATCAAGGCCGCAGCAAGGCGTTATCCGCAGGTGACATTTTGTGTTGCGTCAAGTCATCGGCTGCCTTTTGCTGATGCTTCAATGGATGCCATTGTCAGGATCTACGCCCCCTGTAAAGCTCAGGAGCTGGCGCGCGTGGTGAAGCCGGGTGGGTGGGTGATCACGGCCACGCCGGGCCCGCGCCATTTAATGGAGCTGAAAGGGCTGATTTACGATGAGGTGCGTTTGCATGCGCCACACACGGAACAGCTGGAAGGCTTTGCTCTGCAGCAGAGTATCGCATTGGGCTATCAGATGCAGCTTAGCGGTAGCGAGGCTGTGGCATTGCTGCAAATGACGCCTTTTGCCTGGCGGGCAAAACCGGAAGTCTGGGAAACGCTGGCGGGGAAAACGACATTTGACTGCCAGACAGACTTTAGTATTCATATCTGGCAGCGTGTGAATTAACCGTGGAAATGTGCCCAGAGGATCTGGGCACCGATACCAATTAGCACCACCCCGCCGAGAATTTCAGCACGTTTACCCAGCATGGGGCCGATAAAACGGCCGATCATCATCCCCAGCGTGGACATCATTAGCGTGGCGCAGCCGATAGCCAGCGCGGTGGCAATAATGTTCACCTGCAGGAAAGCCAGACCGACGCCGACGGCCATCGCATCGAGGCTGGTGGCAATGGCGGTGGTCACCAACAGCCAGAAACCGTGGCGACGCTGCGGCTCTTCATCTTCATCACCGTTATCACGGAAACCTTCGATTATCATTCGTCCACCGAGAAAAATCAGCAGGATGAAGGCAATCCAGTGGTTCCACTCGAGTACGAATTTACTCGCCAGCATGCCCATACCCCAACCAATCAGCGGGGTCAGCGTTTCGACAGCGCCGAAAATTAAGCCAATACGCAGAGCTTCAGAGAATTTAGGTTTGTGTAGCGTAGCACCTTTACCAATTGATGCGGCGAATGCATCCATCGACATGCCGAAAGCGAGAAGAACAGTAGCGGTGAGATTCATAACAGCGTCCTGACCGGGGTATCCATTAAACACATCACTGCCCCCAGTAACCATGCACGCCCGAACACGCAGTTCAGGAGACATGCATTGCAGTTGATGTGTCTATGGTCTCGCCTGACTGTATGTTTACAGTCCGTACGCGCCACGCCTTGCGACGAGTATGTTGACACGTACATTTCCGGAGTCTGGAAATCGGCTACTCCCCAATGACGGGCGCAACCTTAGCATATTTTGAGAATATAAAACAAGAAACGGGTGGATATTATTTGACTTCTAATTGAAAACGATTTTCATTTAGATTTAATTGTCGATAATGCGTTAAATTAAATAACAAAAAGAGAACGTGAATATAGCCTGTGCTATGTTTGTTATACGTCAATATACAAATAACATAGTTCAGGCTATGTTTCTATATCATTGATTTGATATGAGAAGTTTATATATTCTCTCAAGGTCGTCTATATTTCGTACGCGGATCAGCAATCGCCGATGTTCTAATTGCATCACCAGTACGCCATCTTCCGACAAATTCATCTCTTTAATCCGGCTATATTCCACCCAAACATTGGCGAAGAAAAACCCTTTCTGTTTAAAGATGATTTTTGGCGTGCGGATCCAGAACAAATATATTCCCATCAATATCAGCGCACACAATAACCAGGTAGTGAATTGCGCCCCATGGCTGGTGACGTTGTTGTAGATGAGAATCGCGATCAATCCAATGAAGATAACGCTATCGACACGACTACGGGGCAGCAGGGGAACAGCAAGCAGAGTAGGGCCATTACGGCGGGGCATGATGAACTGATCGTAGATGGCAAACGCCAGCAGCGACAGGATAAAAAGAACCAGCACCAGGTCCGTGATAGTCATGAATCCTTAACCCTCTAAATAGAAAAACCGGGAGCAGAGCCCCCGGTATGGTATAGCAGTCTTACAGGCCGAGCAGGCCGACAGCGTAACCCGCGATACCGATGACGAAGAAGCCAACGATAATCCACAGAGCGTTCACTTTCTTACGCAGCAGCCACATACAGGCGAAGGTCAGCAGCAGCGGTACCAGGCCCGGCATCAGCTGGTCAAGGATGGTCTGCACGGTGGTTACGCGAGTCTGACCATCCTGACCGGTGATGGTGGAAACCACCAGCGGGATGTTCACGTGCGTCCACTTATTCACCAGGGCCCCCATGACAAACAGGCCGAGGATTGATGCCCCCTCAGTCAGTTTCTGTAGGAAGCCGCCGCCCATATCTTTAACGATATCGACACCTTTACGATAACCGTAGGCCACACCGTAGTAGCGTGTTGCCAGACGTACCGCGTTGAACAAGATGAAGAACAACAGTGGGCCTAGCAGGCTGCCACTCATCGCGATACCCGCACCGAGGGCGGCAAATACCGGACGCACGGTACCCCAGAAGATCGGGTCACCTACGCCTGCCAGCGGACCCATCAGACCGACTTTGATACCGTTGATGGCACCATCGTCAATCTCTGCACCGTTAGCACGCTGTTCTTCCATCGCCAGCGTTACGCCAAGAACCGGTGCCGCAACATAAGGATGGGTGTTAAAGAATTCTAGGTGACGCTTAATAGCCTGCTTACGTGCGTCGTTGTTCTCCGGGTACAAACGGCGAATTGCCGGTATCATGGAGAAGCAAAAACCCAGCGCCTGCATACGTTCGAAGTTCCATGAACCCTGGAACAGGTTAGAACGAAGGAACACGCCACGAATGTCACTCGGAGTGAGTTTTTTCTCGGTGGTAGTTTTAGTCATATCAACCATTTCGCTCACCTGCTAGTCCAGTTCGTTATCAAGGTCATTGTTGCCAGCAGCTTGCGCTGGCGCACCCGCTACGCGGTTATATTTCGGGCTCAGCTGAATGTAGAGGATGGCCATAACTGCGCCAATCACACCCAGTGCAACCAGGTTAAAGTTGGTAAATGCCGCGGTGACGAAACCGAGGTAGAAGAACGGCATCAGGTAGCCTGCGCGCATCATGTTGATGACCATCGCATAACCCACGACGACGATCATACCGCCCGCGATGTTCAGGCCGCCGGTGACCACTTCAGGGATGGCGTTGAGCAGGCCCTGGACTTCACTGGTGCCGACAGAAATCGCCACGATAACCGCAGGGATCGCGATACGCATTGCCTGCAGGAACAGCGAGGACACATGCAGCCAGGAGAGCGCCGTCAAGTTGCCGCTCTCAGCCGCCTTATCCGCAGCGTGCTGGAAGGCGACGGTGATGGTACGAACGATGATAGTCAGAACCTGGCCAGCTGCTGCCAGCGGGATAGCCAGCGCGATACCGGCACCGATGCTTTGGTGACCTGCGATAACCAGAACGGTAGAAATAATTGAGGCCAGTGCGGCATCTGGTGCAACGGCGGCACCGATGTTCATCCAACCCAGCGCGATCATTTCCAGGGTACCACCGATGATAATACCGGTTTTCATGTCCCCGAGAACGGCGCCAATCAGCGTACAGGCCACCAACGGACGGTGGAACTGAAATTCATCGAGTACCGACTCCATACCCGCGATACATGCGACGATGAACACCAGCACAATCTGAAGAGTGGTAATCTCCATTGTACTTCTCCTATTGCTATACAGACTTAAGTGTGAAAACTAAGTAAATGCCAGCGGGTTATTTCGCTTTGGCAATCAAATCCATCATTTTCAGTTTCTGATCGGTAGAAACCTTACGGGCTTCGAGTTCAATGCCGCGTGCGTTGAGTTTCTTGAAGGCTTCGATGTCTTTTTCATCAACGGAAATCGCGTTGTTAACCTGCGTTTTACCCTGACGGAAAGCCATGCCACCAATGTTTACCGAGGTGATTTTTACGCCACCTTCCACGACACGTTCAACATCGGTCGGGTTGGTGAACAGCAGCATCACACGATCGCCTGCATATTTCGGGTTGTTGTAGACGCGGATCATTTTCGCGACATCCACCACGTGCGCCGTTACGCCTGGAGGCGCAACCTGCGTCAACAGCGTTTTACGCACCGTATCTGCGGCAACTTCATCGCTGACGACGATAATGCGCGTGACGTTGGTTTCTTTGGTCCAGCGGGTGGCTACCTGACCGTGGATTAAGCGGTCATCGATGCGTGCGAGGCCGATGTGCATATAATCGTTCGGACCCATCGGTTTAGCCGGTGCCGCTGCTTTTGCTGCAGCAACCGGGGCCGGAGCGGCTTTTTCTACCGGTTTGCTTTCAGCGCTTTCACGCCTTCGCTACCGGTTTCTACTGCCAGTGCGACTAATTCATCAAAGCTTGGGTTGTCATCACGCGCCATAAAGGTTTCGACCAGCATGGGAATGTTCACGCCAGCGATCACTTCGTAATGCTCTTTGTCGACGACAATGCGGCTCGCAGCGTTGAACGGGCTGCCTCCCCATGTATCAACGAGAAATAGCACGCCTTTACTGGTATCGAGTTTTGCCAACTGAGCGTTGTACTTTTCGATCAGCGTTTCAGCATTTTCGCCTGGAACGAAATCGATCCAGCCGACGTTTTCCTGCTCGCCTAACAGCATTTCTGCTGTTTTAAGTAACTGCTCTGCAGCCCAACCATGTGTGCCTATTACAATAGCAATGGTCACTTGCTACCTCCTTTATTATCGTTAACACATCGACAACGAGATGTATTTTGAATCGTCGTCCGCAAGCGAATCGATTCAGATAAGGGTTACAATGAAAAACCTATGATTTTCGTGAATTATTTTAGATATCGAAAAAAATAATTTATGTGATGAAGATCCGTAATTTAACTTCCGATTAAAAGAAATTTCGAAGAGTAAAATATCTCCGACACAACTTATTGCAAAGGAAGGTAAATCTTTGCTAAAAACCGGTTGTGTCTGTTATGTTTAGCATATATTTAATTAATCAGGAGTATAGGGCAGTAGCCCACCGTATGGATCGTCACCGACGTCATTTCACCTCGAGGCCGCTTAGCGCCTGTCAGTTTGGCACTTTTTGCCACACACTTTATCTGCATATTGCTTCAACGCCTGAGATGTCCAGGGCGCAGTTTAGCCATTCTTTGAGCAGGAGCTTGTCATGGAATTCTTAATGGACCCGCAGATTTGGGTGGGTTTGCTCACGCTTGTTGTTCTCGAAATTGTTCTGGGTATTGATAACCTGGTCTTTATTGCGATTCTGGCCGATAAGCTGCCGCCTAAACAGCGGGATAAAGCGCGTCTGATCGGGTTGTCGCTGGCGCTGATTATGCGTCTGGCACTGCTGTCCGTGATCTCGTGGATGGTGACGCTGACGAAACCGCTGTTCACGGTGATGGACTATTCGTTCTCGGGGCGTGACCTGATTATGCTGCTGGGAGGTATCTTCCTGTTGTTCAAGGCTACCACCGAACTGCATGAGCGGCTGGAAAACCGTGAGCATGATACCGGCCAGTCAAAAGGCTATGCGAGCTTTTGGGTTGTCGTGACGCAGATTGTGATCCTCGATGCGGTCTTCTCCCTGGATGCGGTGATTACAGCCGTCGGTATGGTGAACCACCTGCCGGTAATGATGGCGGCGGTGGTGATTGCGATGGCGGTGATGCTGCTGGCGTCCAAGCCACTGACGCGATTCGTGAACCAACATCCGACGGTCGTGGTGCTGTGTCTGAGCTTCTTGTTGATGATCGGTTTGAGCCTGGTAGCCGAAGGGTTTGGCTTCCACATTCCGAAAGGTTATCTGTACGCTGCGATCGGCTTCTCGATTATTATCGAACTGTTTAATCAGATTGCTCGTCGTAACTTTATTCGCCACCAGTCGACGCTGCCGCTGCGTGCACGTACCGCCGAGGCCATTGTGCGCCTGATGGGCGGTAAACGTCAGGCCGGTGTGCAGATGGAGTCTGACAACCCGGTGCCGGTACCCGTTCCGGAAGGGGCATTTGTTGAAGAAGAACGCTATATGATCAACGGCGTGCTGTCGCTGGCCTCACGTTCTTTGCGCGGCATTATGACGCCGCGTGGCGAAATCAGCTGGGTGGATGCAGATCTGAGCGTGGCAGAAATTCGTGAACAGCTGCTCTCTTCCCCACACAGCCTGTTCCCGGTGTGTCGTGGTGAACTGGACGAAATTATCGGTATCGTGCGGGCAAAAGAACTGTTAGTGGCCCTCGAAGACGGCGTAGATGTGGCAGCAATTGCCTCAGCGTCACCGGCCATCGTGGTCCCAGAAACGCTGGATCCGATTAATCTGTTGGGCGTGTTGCGTCGTGCCCGGGGCAGCTTCGTTATCGTTACCAACGAATTTGGCGTTGTTCAGGGTCTGGTGACCCCGCTGGATGTTCTGGAAGCCATTGCCGGTGAGTTCCCGGATGCTGATGAAACACCGGAAATCATCGCCGATGCGGGTGGCTGGCTGGTTAAAGGCGGTACCGATCTGCACGCTCTGCAGCAGGCGCTTGACGTTGATACGCTGGTGGACGAAGACGAAGACATTGCGACGGTGGCGGGGCTGGTTATCGCGGCTAACGGTCACATTCCGCGTGTTGGCGATGTGATTGAGGTTGCACCGCTAAGCATCACCATTGTCGAAGCGAACGACTATCGTGTGGATCTCGTTCGTATTGTTAAAGAGCAATCCGCTCACCACGAAGACGAATAATTTGGCCTACCGAAACGGCATAGCAGGCATGATATGCCCGTTATGCCGGGCGGGTGGTGGTGTACTACTGCCCGCCAGCCATTGAGGAAAATCGCGCAGCGGCATCGGCTTGGCATACAGAAATCCCTGCAATACATTCACGCCATGTCGCCGTAAATGCTGGGCCTGCGCCTGCGTTTCAACCCCTTCAGCTACCAGTTCAATATTCAGTTTTTTCCCCAGCGCGATGATGATGTCAGTAACGGTCGAATTGACGGCATCAGTCCCGATCGCAGAGGTAAAGGATTTATCAATCTTCAGTACATCCGGGCGCAACTTTTCCAGCCACGACAGCGAGCTGTTGCCGGTACCGAAATCGTCAATGGCCAGTTTTACCCCCAGTCGATGAAGTTCATGCACCAGTCGATAATCGACATCCAGCAGCGCGTCGCGCTCGGTCAATTCAATCACCAGTTGCTGGATGGGATGCTGACTGAACCAGTACTGATTAAGGTCTTTTAACAACATACCGTCACGAAAATGGCTGGCGGCGACGTTGATACCAATATGAAACTGGCTGCTCATTGGGAAAACGTGCCGTTGCTGAATGGTTTCTGCGATGACGTGACGAGTCAGGGGGACAATCAGGTTGTGCTCTTCCGCGATAGGGATGAACACTTCAGGTGAAATCCAGCCTTGGCGCGGGTTATTCCAGCGTAAGAGAATTTCAACGCCCGTACACTGCTGGGTGCTGGCGTTCAGTAGTGGCTGGCAAAATAGCTCAAACTCCCGTTCGGCGAGGGCCAGATTAATCTCCCAGGAAAAACTCATTCTGTTAGCGGTCGCCAGCCAGGCCAGATACCCGACTAATAAGCTGAGCATGACCGCTAACGGTAACTGGGTGGGCAGGTGTCTTAACGCCAGTTCGCTGGCTCCTGGTCCGCTAACGCTGATGGCAAAGGGGAAATGTTGTGATGAAAGTTGGTAGCGTTGTTCGCCGTCACTCTCTGGTAGCTTGTCGACGACGCCTTGTCCGTACAGCAGATGCCGCTTACCGATGGTTAAACTGGCATGTGTAATTTGCGGAGGCTGTGGTTCAAGCAGCATGCCCGACAATAATTCAATATTGACGATCTCCAGCACCCCATCTTCGCCATTGGCAGACGACGGATACCACTGCGTCAGAATAGGGCTGCCCTTAATGAGCGAATGATCGGTGGATAACAGTAGCTGCGGTTCGCGGCTGGGCAATTCAGGTTGCAGCTGCTTGATGGGCACATTGCGATAGCCAAAAATACTCGAACAATAGAGGATGCCACCCTGAACCAGGTTAATAGAGCGCACAGTTTGCAGTCTGGCGGCGTGCTTGCTCAGGGCTAAGCGCGCCACCGAGCAGGGCAGGCCAATTAACGGCAGCAGCACATCACGTCCGGTCCGCAACGGCAGCAGGATATCATCCAGCTCTTCTACAGCATGGTTAGCGAACGTGACGGTGGAGTGATGATTTAAATTACGCTCCGAAATAAATCGGACAGATAATGTAAGAATGAGCGTCAGTAGTGCACAAACTGTGCAGACGATTAAGCGATTACGGCGATAATTTTTGATGATCCGTTGTGCTGTTTGCATGCGGGCCGCCCGATAAGCCGTTGGTCACAGAAGCCAACAGCAACAGAGCAAGTGTAGTGGGGAAAATTACCGTAGACGAGGGAGGGGAAGCAAATTCGCCCATCCGTCGCAGATGGGCGAAAATTAAGTATTAGTCACACTGAACTTTGATCGCCAGGCCGCCGCGCGAGGTTTCGCGGTATTTGGCGTTCATGTCCTTGCCGGTTTCGTACATGGTCTCGATGACTTTATCCAGTGAGACGCGCGGGGCGCTGGTACGACGCATTGCCATACGTGCCGCGTTGATCGCCTTCACGGAAGCAATGGCGTTACGCTCAATGCACGGCACCTGGACCTGTCCGGCAACCGGATCGCAGGTTAAGCCGAGGTTGTGTTCCATACCGATTTCGGCAGCCACACATACCTGCTCCGGGCTCGCACCCAGTAACTCTGCCAGACCTGCTGCGGCCATAGAACATGCCACACCGACTTCGCCCTGGCAGCCCACTTCTGCGCCAGAGATAGAGGCATTCATTTTGTACAGCGCGCCAATTGCACCGGCCGCCAGGAAATAGCGGGTATAGATATCCGGGCTGACGGGCTCAATGAAGTGATCGTAATAAGCCAGAACCGCAGGCACGATGCCGCAAGCACCGTTGGTCGGCGCTGTCACAACGCGACCACCCGCGGCGTTCTCTTCGTTTACGGCCAGCGCAAACATGTTCACCCAGTCGATCACGTTCATCGGATCGTTGGAGAGTTTGTCGCTGGAGACCAGCATACGACGCAGGGCAGAGGCACGACGAGGCACGCGCAGCGGCCCCGGCAGAATGCCTTCGGTGTTCATCCCACGATCGATACAGGCCTGCATGGTTTGCCAGACGTTACCAAAATACTCTTCAATTTCTTTTTTGCTGTGCAGCGCAAGTTCGTTCTGCATCACCATGCCAGAAAGCGACAGACCGGTGCTGTTGCAGTACTCCAGCATTTCAGCGGCAGATTTGAACGGATAAGGTACGCTGACCTCATTCGCCGCGTCCTGACCAAAGTGTTCTTCATCAACGATGAAACCACCACCAATGGAATAATATGTTTTGCTGTAAACAACGGTGTCACCGTTGTAGGCATGAATTTGCATACCGTTTTCATGCAGCGACAGGTTGCTGTTGCGAAAACGCATGCCGTCGTTTTGCGGGAAGTCGACTTCGTGTTGGCCCTGCGCAAGCAGCAGGCGTCCACGCGTTTCTACATCGCGGATAAATCCGGGAATGCTGTCGATGTCCACGGTCGCAGGCTCATAGCCTGCCAGACCCATAATAATGGCGATATCGGTGTGGTGACCTTTACCCGTGAGCGACAGTGAACCATACACGTCGACGGCAACACGAGTAACGCTGTCCAGTAATCCTTTTTCGACCAGGTCATCGACGAACTGTTTACCCGCCTTCATAGGTCCTACGGTATGGGAAGATGAGGGACCGATCCCCACCTTAAACATGTCGAATAGACTAATCACGATAATACTCCTACAGGGCGACTGGGCTTTCCAGTAACGATGTTATGACTGCGCATAGTGTAAGAGGGAACGCGGCGATCGGCTTAACTATTCACATGAATTAAACTAATAGATAACCGCGGTTTTACTAATGTTGTGACCGGCGTTTCAGGTTGTGTCTGCGGTGCGTAAAGATAAGTATAGTCAGGGCTTCACGCCAATTTGCAGCGCCAGCTCACGAATTATCCCGGCGGTCATTCCCCAGACGAAATAATGCTCATACCAGGAAAGCCAGACGCGATGCGAGTCACCCCGGCGGTAGATATCTAAGGGGTGATAACGACCCAGATGCAACGCCTGCGCCAGCGGCATTTCGAATACTGCAGAGACTTCATCTTCGCTTGCACGATAGGGCAGATTAGGTGGGATAATACCCACCACTGGCGTGACCTGAAAACCGGTGACGCTATCCACCGGCGGCAGGACGCCAATCACCTCAACGCACGAAGGGGGAATGGCCACTTCCTCCTCGGCTTCTCGCAGCGCGGCGGCAATCAGCGACGCGTCGCTGCTGTCTACAGCTCCGCCCGGGAAGGCAACCTGTCCGGCGTGTTTACGCAAATGCACCGAGCGTTGGGTTAACAGCAATCCCGGCTGTGGGCGGCGAACGACCGGGATCAGCACGGCGGCCTGGCGCTGGTTTAACGCTTCATGATTGACCTGCGGGCGCAGGAGAAGAAAGCGCGATAAAAAGTCATCAAGCGTCAGGCTGCTGTTTTCCACGGTTCAGTTCTCCAGTTGGTGCAAAATACGGTTCACTTTATCAAACGTTTCCTGATATTCCGCGTCTTCCTGACTGTCCGCAACAACTCCACCGCCAGCCGAACAGTAAAGCTGTCCGTCGGTGGCCGTCAGGGTGCGGATGGTAATACTGGTATCCATATTGCCGCAAAAGCTCAGATAGCCGACGCTGCCGCACCAGGCGTTACGTCTGTGTGGTTCCAGTTCGTCAATAATTTCCATCGCCCGCACCTTTGGCGCGCCGGTAATGGAACCACCAGGGAAGGCGGCGCGCAGCAGATCCGTGGCGTGCAGCGATTCCGGCAAACGCGCCGTAATGGTGCTGACCAGATGGTGCACGGCAGGGAAGGGTTCGACAACAAACAGTTCGGGAACCTTGACCGAACCCGGCACGGCAACGCGACCAATGTCGTTACGCATCAGATCCACGATCATCAGGTTTTCAGCACGATCTTTAGGTGAGTTTGCCAGTCTTTGCGCCTGCTGACGATCGGCATCTGGCGAGTCCAGTCGCGGCAGGGTGCCCTTGATGGGGCGCGTCTGGATCTGCCGATTTTCCAACTGAATAAACCGCTCTGGCGACAGGCTGAGGATTGCGCCTTCCTCAAGGCGGATAAACGCACTGAACGGGGCGCGGTTGGCCTGGTTGAGTCGCTCAAAGGCGAGCCACTCATCCCCCTGATACTGCGCCTGAAAACGCTGGGCAAGGTTGACCTGATAGCAGTCCCCGCTGTGCAGATAGCGCTGTACCTGGCGAAACTTTTCGCCGTACTGCGCGCGGCTCATATTGGATTGCCACGCTGACGTTAACATAAAAGGCTCACGTGTTGGCGCGCGCTGG
>NZ_SZWV01000022.1:0-41195 GCF_005280945.1 Citrobacter sp. wls718 | reverse complement strand
CCAGCCAGTGGCGGCGGGCCTGCACATCACCGTGGCTGAGCAGCGACACGGTTTGCCGCTGGTGGTCGACAATCAGTGCCCAATCGTAAATGCCAACCGCCATATCCGGCAGGGTGATATCACGTTCAGCGACATTTGGCAGCGCTTCGAAGCGTCGGCCCAAATCGTAGCCAAACAGGCCCAGCGCCCCTCCCTGGAAGGGAAGAACGGGATTATAATCGGGCCGTATTGCCAGTGAAGTTAGCGCCGAGCGTAACACCGTCATCGGGTCATCAGGCGTGTGCGTGATTCCGTCTTTGTCATGCACTGCGGTGTCTGCATCTCGCGTGACCAGCGTCATCACAGGATCGGCGACCAGAATATCAAAGCGATTATGCGGGTGGTCGGCGTGCCCCGAATGTAGCAGCATCGCCCACGGCAGATGGCTTAAGGTCGAGAAATAGCGTTCAGCGGCGTCCTGACGCCAGGGTAATGTAATTACTGCGGGAGATAACGTTTTCATCAGTCCTGACTCGTTACTACTTTACTGGCTTACTGCCCGGTAGCATGGGATAATTAGCGCAGACAATCTAGCAGGAGTTAACAATGTTTGCAGGTTTACCTTCACTCAGTCATGAACAGCAGCAAAAAGCAGTCGAGCGTATTCACGAACTGATGTCACAGGGGATGAGCAGCGGCGAAGCGATCACTCAGGTCGCGGCTGAAATTCGCGCCACTCATACCGGCGAACGGATCGTGGCGCGTTTTGAAGACGAGGACGAAGACGAGTAACGCTCGTTACACTGCGGCGATAATCTTGATCTCGACTTTGTATTTCGGGTTCATCAACCCGGCCTGTACGGTACAACGCACGGGCGCGTGACCGGCAACGACCCACGCGTCCCAGGATTTGTTCATGGCGGCGAAGTCGCTTTTGTCCGTCAGGAAAATGGTCGCGTCAAGAATACGTGACTTGTTGCTGCCCTGTTTTTCCAGTACCGCATCAATTTGTGCCAGCGTGTTGGCCGTTTGTTCAAACGCGTCAGCATCCAGGTTTTCCGGTACGCCGGTGTAATACAACGTGTTGTTGTGAATCACCACGTCTGACCAACGATCCTCGGCATCAATGCGCACGATAGTCATAAATTATTCCTCATTTACGTTTTTATTTAATCGGTTTCTGCTGGCGACAAGACTGCCATAATGTTGTGCCCTCGTCACCTCTTCAACTGGCGAAAGACCCGCTGGCCTGACATAATCCCTGTTCAAATGAACAGGGGGTAGTGTGACGGACGATTTTGCAGCAGACGGTCAATTGGCTAAAGCGATACCGGGTTTTAAACCGCGTGAACCACAGCGACAGATGGCCGTCGCCGTCTCGCATGCCATTGAAAAATCACAGCCGCTTGTCGTCGAAGCCGGGACCGGGACCGGGAAAACTTACGCCTACCTTGCGCCTGCACTGCGCGCCGGTAAGAAAGTGATCATTTCTACCGGATCGAAAGCGCTGCAGGATCAACTCTACAGCCGCGATCTCCCTACCGTGGCAAAAGCGCTGAAATTTACCGGCAAACTGGCGTTGCTGAAAGGGCGCTCTAACTACCTGTGTCTGGAACGCCTTGAACAACAGGCGCTGGCGGGCGGTGACCTGCCGGTGCAAACCTTAAGCGACGTGATCCTGCTGCGCTCGTGGTCGAATCAAACCGTTGATGGCGATATCAGCACCTGCGTCAGCGTGGCGGAAGACTCGCACGCATGGCCGCTGGTGACCAGTACCAACGACAACTGTCTGGGCAGCGACTGCCCACTGTATAAAGACTGTTTTGTCGTTAAAGCGCGTAAAAAAGCCATGGATGCCGATGTGGTGGTAGTTAACCATCACCTGTTTCTCGCTGATATGGTGGTGAAAGAGAGCGGGTTCGGGGAGCTGATCCCGGAGGCAGACGTGATGATCTTCGATGAAGCCCATCAGCTACCGGATATCGCCAGCCAGTATTTTGGTCAGTCGCTTTCCAGCCGCCAACTGCTCGATCTGGCCAAAGACATTACCATTGCCTATCGCACCGAGCTAAAAGATACCCAGCAACTACAAAAGTGCGCTGACCGTCTGGCGCAAAGCGCGCAGGATTTCCGCCTGCAACTGGGCGAGCCGGGCTATCGCGGTAACCTGCGTGAATTGCTGGCCGATCAGCGCGTCCAGCGGGCATTTTTGCTGCTCGATGACACGCTGGAACTGTGCTACGACGTAGCGAAGCTGTCGCTCGGACGTTCAGCGCTGCTGGATGCCGCATTCGAGCGCGCCACGCTGTATCGCGCCCGCTTGAAACGCCTGAAGGAGATCAACCAACCGGGATTCAGCTACTGGTATGAATGCACTTCACGGCATTTTACGCTGGCGCTGACGCCACTCACCGTAGCGGATAAATTCAAAGAGGTGATGGACCAAAAGCCGGGCTGCTGGATTTTTACTTCCGCTACGCTGTCGGTCAACGACGATCTCCGCCACTTTACCGCGCGACTGGGCATTGAACAGGCTGAATCAATGTTGTTGCCGAGCCCCTTTGACTACACGCGACAGGCGCTGCTGTGCGTGCCACGCAATCTCCCGCAAACTAACCAGCCGGGGGCGGCGCGTCAGCTGGCCGCCATGTTGCGCCCCATTATTGAAGCTAACAATGGGCGCTGCTTTATGCTGTGTACCTCGCACGCAATGATGCGCGACCTGGCGGAACAGTTTCGTGCCACCATGACGCTCCCGGTCCTGCTGCAGGGGGAGACCAGCAAAGGGCAGCTATTGCAGCAGTTTGTCAGTGCGGGCAATGCCCTGCTGGTGGCGACCAGCAGCTTTTGGGAAGGTGTGGACGTACGAGGTGACACGCTATCGCTGGTTATTATCGACAAGCTGCCGTTTACCTCGCCGGACGATCCGCTGTTAAAAGCGCGTATGGAAGACTGCCGGCTGCGCGGCGGCGACCCGTTTGACGAAGTCCAGCTCCCGGATGCCGTGATCACGCTTAAGCAGGGGGTGGGGCGCTTGATTCGTGACGCTGACGATCGCGGCGTCCTGGTGATTTGTGATAACCGGCTGGTCATGCGACCTTACGGTGCGACATTCTTGGCCAGCCTACCACCGGCGCCTCGCACGCGTGACATTGCCCGCGCGGTTCGCTTTCTTGCCATACCAACGACTGAGTAATTTGTTACAGACTGTGCTAAGATACGCGCCAAATTTATTGATCTGATCACGAAGACCCATGCGAATTCTGGCTATCGATACCGCCACAGAGGCGTGCTCTGTCGCCCTGTGGAATGACGGTAATATCACATCTCATTTCGAGCTTTGCCCTCGAGAGCATACCCAACGCATCCTGCCGCTGGTTCAGGATATCCTGACTGCTGGCAATGTCACATTAACGGATATCGACGCTCTGGCGTTTGGCCGAGGTCCCGGTAGTTTCACCGGCGTGCGTATTGGTATTGGTATTGCTCAGGGGTTGGCGTTAGGGGCGAACTTGCCAATGATCGGCGTGTCCACGCTGGCTACTATGGCGCAGGGGGCTTGGCGCAAAAACGGCGCAACGCGCGTGCTGGCCGCAATTGATGCGCGCATGGGGGAAGTCTACTGGGCCGAATACCAGCGTGATGAGAACGGTATCTGGCACGGCGAAGACACCGAAGCGGTATTAACTCCGGAACAGGTTCATGAGCGACTGCTGCAGCTTTCCGGTGACTGGGTAACGGTCGGCACGGGCTGGCCTGCATGGCCTGAACTCGGTAAAGACAGTGGCCTGATGCTACGCGATGGCGACGTTTTGCTTCCGGCTGCTGAGGATATGTTGCCTCTCGCCACCCAACTGTTCGCCTCTGGAAAGACGGTAGCGGTTGAACATGCTGAACCGGTTTATTTACGTAACACCGTGGCGTGGAAGAAACTTCCCGGAAAAGAATGAATCTTAGTAGTACATCCCCCGATGCTTTCAAACGGGCTCAACGCGATGAATGCGCAGCAGTTTGAAACTCACCGGGGACAGGCGCTGAGATAAGGGAGTCGCAACATGGCGGTTCAAAAATGGGTATTAAAAGGCGTGTTGACGGGCGCATTGGCGTTCATGCTAAGCGGTTGCGTTACCATTCCTGATGCGATTAAAGGTTCAAGCCCAACGCCGCAACAGGATCTGGTACGGGTCATGAATGCGCCGCAACTGTATGTCGGACAGGAAGCACGCTTTGGCGGCAAAGTGGTGGACATTCAGAATCAGCAGGGGAAATCCCGACTGGAAATTGCCACCGTGCCTCTCGACAGCGGCGCGCGTCCGATTCTGGGTGAAGCCTCACGCGGGCGTATTTATGCCGATGTTAATGGCTTTCTCGAACCGGTGGATTTCCGCGGACAACTGGTCACCGTCGTAGGGCCTATTAGCGGCACGGTGGACGGTAAAATTGGCAGTACGCCGTATAAGTTCATGCTGATGCAGGTAACCGGTTATAAACGCTGGCATATTACTCAGCAGATCGTGATGCCTCCGCAGCCCATCGATCCCTGGTTCTACGGTGCGCGTGGCTGGCCATACGGCGGCTACGGCGGATGGGGATGGTACAATCCAGGTCCGGCACAGGTTCAGACGATAGTTACAGAATAACTCTTTGATTTATGTATAAAAGAAGCAGCGGCGCGTCCGCTGTTTCTGCATTTATGTGGCTATAAGAAAAATAAATAGTGACGTGCTTCGCAACCTTGTCGTTGTGTAATAAACAAACTGGTACGCTGAGTTAATATTATGTTAACAGTTTGTTTATTGTCTGGGGTTGTGATGACGACGAATACGCATTTTAGAGGTGATGTATTGAAAAAGGTTTGGCTTAACCGTTATCCCGCAGGTGTTCCCGCGGAGATCAATCCTGACCGTTATCAATCCCTGGTGGAACTGTTTGAACATTCAGTCAGGCGCTATGCCGATCAGCCCGCGTTTGTGAATATGGGGGAGGTGATGACCTTCCGCAAACTCGAAGAGCGTAGCCGCGCATTTGCGGCATATTTGCAAGAAGGGCTGGGGCTGAAAAAGGGCGATCGTGTCGCACTGATGATGCCGAACCTGCTGCAGTATCCGGTGGCGCTGTTTGGCATTCTGCGTGCCGGCATGATTGTGGTAAACGTGAACCCATTGTACACACCGCGTGAACTGGAGCATCAGCTTAATGATAGCGGTGCGGCAGCGATTGTGATCGTGTCCAACTTTGCCCACACGCTGGAGAAAGTGGTCGATAAAACATCGGTTCAGCACGTGATCCTGACGCGAATGGGCGATCAACTCTCAACCGCCAAAGGAACGCTGGTTAACTTTGTTGTGAAGTACATCAAGCGGCTGGTACCGAAATATCACCTGCCTGATGCCATCTCGTTTCGCAGTGCGTTACAAAACGGGTATCGCATGCAGTATGTGAAGCCTGAAGTGGTCTCTGAAGATCTGGCCTTCCTGCAATACACCGGGGGGACAACCGGTGTGGCAAAAGGTGCAATGCTCACCCACCGCAATATGCTGGCGAACCTCGAGCAGGTCCATGCTACTTACGGTCCGTTGCTGCATCCGGGTAAAGAGCTGGTGATCACCGCGCTACCGCTGTATCACATTTTTGCTTTAACGATGAACTGCCTGCTGTTTATTGAGCTTGGCGGTCAAAACGTACTGATCACTAACCCACGTGATATCCCGGGTCTGGTAAAAGAGCTGGCGAAATACCCGTTTACCGCCATGACCGGCGTCAATACGCTGTTCAACGCCTTGTTGAATAACAAAGACTTCCAGCAACTGGATTTCTCGTCGCTGCATCTTTCTGCGGGGGGCGGTATGCCCGTCCAGCAGGCGGTTGCAGAACGTTGGGTGAAGCTGACCGGCCAATATCTGCTGGAAGGCTATGGCCTGACCGAGTGTTCGCCGCTGGTGAGCGTCAATCCGCATGATATCGACTATCACAGCGGCAGTATTGGCCTGCCGGTTCCCTCCACTGAGGTTAAGCTGGTGGATGATGACGATAACGAAGTCCCGCCGGGCGAGCCGGGTGAACTGTGCGTGAAAGGCCCGCAGGTGATGCTGGGTTACTGGCAGCGCCCGGATGCGACCGATGAAATTGTTAAAGATGGTTGGCTGCACACCGGGGATATTGCGGTGATGGACGACGAAGGCTTCCTGCGTATCGTCGATCGCAAAAAAGATATGATCCTGGTCTCCGGTTTTAACGTTTATCCGAACGAAATTGAAGACGTGGTGATGCAACATCCTGGCGTTCAGGAAGTAGCCGCGGTGGGCGTGCCCTCGGGCAGCAGCGGTGAAGCAGTGAAGATTTTTGTCGTGAAGAAAGACGCGTCACTCACCGATGAAGCGCTGATTACGTTCTGCCGCCGTCAGTTGACCGGCTACAAGGTCCCGAAGCTGGTGGAATTCCGTGATGAGTTACCAAAATCTAACGTCGGCAAAATTTTGCGACGAGAATTGCGTGACGAAGCCCGTAGCAAAGTGGACAATAAAGGCTGAGCGTTAAGTCAGTCATCAGAAAGCGCCGGTTAATCCGGCGTTTTTTTTGGCGCAAACCTGAGAGAGCACGATTTGAATTACCAAATGATTACCACGGACGACGCGTTGGCCACGCTGTGCGAAGCCGTTCGTGAGTTTCCGGCGATTGCCCTGGATACTGAGTTTGTTCGCACGCGTACCTATTATCCGCAGCTGGGACTCATTCAGCTGTTTGACGGCAAACACGTTGCTCTGATTGATCCGCTGGGGATCACCGACTGGTCGCCGTTGCGCGACATTTTACGCGACACCACGATAACCAAATTCCTGCACGCGGGAAGTGAAGACCTGGAAGTGTTTCTCAACACCTTTGGCGAACTTCCGCAGCCGCTGATTGATACGCAAATTCTGGCCGCGTTTTGCGGTCGCCCGCTGTCGTGGGGATTTGCCGCGATGGTGGAAGAGTTTACGGGGGTGGCGCTGGACAAAAGCGAATCCCGTACGGACTGGCTGGCCCGACCGCTGACTGAGCGTCAGTGTGAGTATGCTGCCGCGGACGTCTGGTATTTATTACCGATCACCGCAAAACTGATGGCTGAAACCGATGCCTCTGGCTGGCTACCGGCCGCGCTGGATGAGTGTCGTTTAATGCAGCAGCGTCGCCAGGAAGTACTGGCGCCTGAGGACGCGTGGCGTGACATTACCAACGCCTGGCAGCTGCGTACCCGTCAGCTTGCCTGCCTGCAACTGCTGGCTGACTGGCGACTGCGTAAAGCGCGTGAACGCGATCTGGCGGTGAATTTCGTGGTACGCGAAGAGCACCTGTGGTCAGTGGCGCGCTATATGCCGGGTAGTCTGGGTGAGCTGGACAGCCTCGGTCTTTCCGGGAGCGAAATTCGCTTCCATGGCAAGACACTGATTTCATTGGTAGAAAAAGCGCAGGCCCTGCCGGAAGCATCGTTGCCTGAACCACTGCTGAACCTGATGGATATGCCGGGCTACCGTAAAGCCTTCAAAGCCATTAAGGCGTTGGTGGCTGACGTGAGCGCGGAACACAATCTCAGCGTGGAGCTGCTGGCCTCCCGCCGTCAGATAAATCAGTTGCTTAACTGGCACTGGAAATTAAAGCCGAAGTCTTCCTTGCCGGAGCTTATTTCCGGCTGGCGTGGCGAGCTGATGGCCGAGCGACTTAACGCCCTGTTGCTGGAATATCCACAATAAGCGAGTGTCTGGTGGTTATTCTGGAACCCTATCTACTGTTTACTCGGTAATAACGCTATTCAGGACGGGTCACTGAAAATAAAAAAGGCAGAATATTCTGCCTTTTTTCGACCACAACTTTTTTACCAAAGCGCTTATTTCGACTCTTCTGCTTCTGGTAATGTCACGTTAAGTTCGAGGATAGAAATATCGCCGTCTTTTTGTTCAAGTTGTACAGTGACCATCTCTGGATCGATTTGTACATACTTACAGATAACGTCGAGAATATCTTTCCTCAACTGCGGTAAATAATGCGGCTCGGCGTCACTACGACGACGTTCCGCAACAATGATCTGCAGTCGCTCTTTAGCGATGTTTGCTGTGCTCTTTTTCCGCGAGAGAAAAAAATCCAGTAATGCCATAACTTATCCTCCGAACAGGCGTTTGAGGAAACCTTTCTTCTCTTCTTCAACGAAGCGGAAAGGACGTTCTTCTCCCAACAGACGGTCTACGGTATCTGCATAAGCTTTGCCAGCATCCGCATTGATGTCGAGGATCACCGGCTCACCCTGGTTAGATGCGCGCAGGACTGACTGATCTTCCGGAATCACACCAACCAGTTTGATGCGCAGAATTTCCAGTACGTCTTCCATGCTGAGCATGTCGCCTCTGTTTACGCGGCCAGGGTTGTAGCGCGTAAGCAGCAGATGCTCTTTAATCGGATCTTCACCATTTTCCGCGCGACGAGATTTCGACGCCAGAATGCCCAGAATACGGTCAGAGTCACGTACTGAAGACACTTCCGGGTTGGTGGTAATAATCGCTTCATCGGCAAAATACAGTGCCATTAGCGCACCGGTTTCAATACCGGCCGGGGAGTCGCAGACGATGAAGTCGAAGTCCATCGATTTCAGATCATCCAGAACTTTTGCGACGCCTTCACGCGTCAGCGCGTCTTTATCGCGAGTCTGTGAGGCCGGAAGAATAAAGAGATTTTCAGTACGCTTATCTTTGATTAACGCCTGATTTAACGACGCATCGCCCTGAATAACGTTGACGAAATCGTAAACGACGCGGCGTTCGCAACCCATGATCAAATCGAGGTTACGCAGGCCGATATCAAAATCAATAACGACAGTTTTCTTTCCCTTCTGGGCCAAACCTGTAGCGATGGCCGCGCTGGAGGTGGTTTTGCCAACGCCCCCTTTACCCGAAGTAACAACAATAATGCGTGCCATAGAAATTCCTTGTTAAAAAGGGATCAATTCAACGGTTGAACTGTCAAAGCGTTCTCTGCTAATTGCAGACGCGCCGCTTTGCCATAAAATTCTGCTGGGATTTTATCACTCAGCCAATAAACACCTGCGATAGACACCAGTTCTGCCGTCAGGTGGGTACAAAAAATCTGTGCTTCTCGATCGCCGCTTGCACCCGCCAGTGCACGGCCTCTCATCATGCCATAAACGTGAATATTGCCGTCAGCGATGAGTTCTGCGCCCGCGCTGACGTGGTTTGTAACAATCAGATCACATTGTGGTGCATAAATGCGCTGACCGGAACGAACCGGGACATTTATTAATCGTGTTTTTGTGATGGGAGTAACGTTTTGTACCGGCGCGGCAGGTGCGGGTTCAGCAATGGGGGCAGGGCGCAGCGCTTTTTCTTTACCTTCAGTCAGTAAAGGCAGGCCCATTTCGTCGATCTCTGCTTTGAGTCTGGCATCTTTGCAGCCGCTAACGCCGATAATGCGCAGACCGGTAGATGCGACAACTTTCTGCAGCGTTGGCCAGTTTACCGGGCTTTCAAGGCCACTGACGTTGATCACCACGGGAGCATGTTTTAAAAAAGCAGGAGCCTGCGCGATTTTGTCTTCCAACGCCTGACGAATAACCTCGGGTTCTGACTCGTGCAAGTGAACCACAGATAAGGTGAAGCTACTGCCTTTAAGCTCGATTGGCGTGTTTGACATCCTGGCCTTACTCAATTTGCTATTTATCATCCCCAGCGCGGGGTGATATTCCGAAGACTATAAGGCATGTTATAGTCAGTATTATATTGAGGCAAGCCACCATTCCGTGAATTCAGAGTAAAAGATATGTTTTGTGTGATCTACCGAAGCAGCAAACGTGACCAGACCTATTTATATGTCGAAAAAAAAGACGATTTCTCTCGCGTTCCTGAAGAACTGATGAAAGGTTTTGGTCAGCCGAAACTGGCAATGATTTTACCACTTGATGGTCGCAAGAAACTGGTGAACGCTGACCTTGAAAAAGTAAAACAGGCGTTAACCGAGCAGGGCTATTATTTACAAATCCCGCCACCGCCAGAAGATTTACTCAAACAGCATCTGTCTGTGGCAAAACAAAATATACCAGACGCTAAAGGTTAAACTGTATCCGGCAGCCGCATGTCCCGTCGATGCAGTTCCTGAAATCGAAGACGACGTTAGGGGAAAGTCATGTATCAACATCACAACTGGCATGGTGCTCTGCTGGATTACCCAGTGAGTAAAGTGGTTTGCGTGGGCAGTAATTACGCAAAGCACATTAAGGAGATGGGCAGCGCAACGCCAGATGAACCCGTGCTGTTTATCAAACCGGAAACGGCATTGTGCGACCTGCGCCAACCGCTGGTTATCCCGGCGGATATGGGGGCGGTGCACCACGAAGTTGAGCTGGCGGTGCTGATTGGCGCGACCCTGCGCCAGGCAACGGAAGATCATGTGCGTAAAGCCATTGCCGGTTATGGCGTGGCGCTGGATCTGACCCTGCGCGATATTCAGGGCAAAATGAAGAAAGCGGGGCAGCCGTGGGAAAAAGCGAAGGGATTTGATAATTCCTGTCCGCTGTCGGGCTTTATTCCGGTGTCGGAGTTTAACGGCGATCCGCAAAATACGCTGCTCAGTCTGACGGTAAACGGTGAAACACGTCAGCACGGTTCTACGGCGGACATGATCCATCACATTATTCCGTTGATTGCCTACATGAGTCGTTTCTTCACCCTCAAAGCGGGGGATGTGGTACTGACAGGAACGCCAGAAGGTGTAGGGCCGTTACACAGTGGTGATGAGCTAGCGATCGGTTTTCACGGTCAAACGCTGACGACGAGAGTACTGTAATCTCTTCTTGCCGCCTTTTCGGGCGGCAAAACTTGCATCAACGTGCCAGACTGGTTATAAGGTGCAGCTTTATTGCAATAGCGGATACCCTGATGAGCGACATACCTTTCTGGCAAAGCAAAACCCTGGATGAAATGACCGATGCCGAGTGGGAGTCATTATGCGACGGATGCGGTCAATGCTGCCTGCATAAGCTGATGGATGAAGACACCGACGAAATCTATTTTACCAACGTCGCCTGTAAGCAGCTCAATATTAAAACCTGCCAGTGCCGTAACTACGAACGTCGTTTCGAATACGAGCCTGATTGCATCAAGCTGACGCGTGACAATTTGCCAACTTTTGAATGGCTACCGATGACCTGCGCGTATCGTCTGCTTGCGGAAGGGAAAGGGCTGCCGGACTGGCACCCGCTACTGACTGGCTCGAAAGCCGCGATGCACGGTGAGCGTATTTCAGTCCGTCATATTGCGGTGAAAGAATCAGAAGTACACGACTGGCAGGATCACATTTTGAACAAACCTTCATGGGCGGACTGAGCCGCCCATCGGTTAACAGGCGCTAAAGATTAAGATTTTTTCGCCTGATACATCTCATCTGAGTGGTTGTCATCTTCAACCCAGAAATTAATGTTGAACTGCGCGTCGTCGCTTAATTCAACACGATGCCAGTACTGCGGTGGGCTGGTCGCAAACTGACCGGCATTTATCACCACTTTCACTTCAGGTTCTTTCGCTTCTTCATTCGCAAAGCCGTAATACGTTACCGTACCTTCCATCACGCAAAGCTGTCCAAAGACGCCTGCTGCGGTGTTATGGTGGGAAAGCAGTGCGGCTGGGACAGTGTCTTTTGTGAAAAAGGGAGTAGAGCGTTTAACTTTCCAGTTTGCCGGGATGCGTAAATGGGACATGGGACATCTCCTTGGTGTGGCATCTATAAGATGTATTTAATATACATCTTATAGATGCCACCAAGCAATGACATTATGGCAAAAAAAACGCTCCCGAAGGAGCGTCTCTGTTAGCGACCGAAGAGGTCGCGTTTTTTCGGTTTAAACGGTTGGGCAATGACCACCAGCACGGCGACCACCAGATACGCAGCAAAGATCCCTAATAGCCACTGTGGCATTTCAAGGGTTAAAAAAGACCACTGACGCTCGGCGCAGTCGCCGGATGCCAGGAAAACCTGAGGCAGCCATTTGTCCAGCGGTAACCAGCTCGGAAAGCGCGCCGCAAAATCACAGGTCATGAACGGAGACGGGTGAAGCTGGATCATGGTGTGCTCATACGCTAACTGCAGACCGCGCCAGGCGCTGTAAATCCAGATAACCATCGCTACATAACGCAGCGGCGTTTTTGGCGCGATAGCACCCACCAGCCCGGCACCCATTACGCCGAATAACGCACTACGTTCGTAAATACACAACACGCAAGGTTTAAGCAGCATCACGTGCTGGAACCACAGCGCAACGAGTTCCAGCGCCAGGGCGGTTAGCGCCAACAATAACCATGCTCCGCGACCGCGGGAGCACTGGTTTAAAAATCGCAACATAATAAATTCCCTGCAACATGCGTAGAGAGCGCAGTTTAAACCAATTCAATTTATGCGCCACTAGCAGCTATTGAAATATTGTGTAATCGGATAATTATCATGCAAAAAGTCAAACCGGGCAGTGATTTGCCCGGTAAGTTGTTATGAAAGTGTAGCTAACCAGCCTATTTGCGTCATCCACTCGGTCACCGGGACTAGGGTGAATTCCACGCACAAAAGACCGACCAGCGTCAGTACGAGGGTATACGGCAGCGCCATCCATACCATGCGGCCATAGGAGAGGCGAATCAACGGTGCCAGTGCGGAAGTCAGCAGGAACAGGAATGCGGCCTGGCCATTCGGAGTTGCAACGGAAGGCAGGTTAGTCCCGGTATTAATCGCCACGGCTAACAGTTCGAACTGGTTCAGGCTGATGGTCCCGTGTTCCATCGCCGCTTTGGCTTCGTTAATGTAAATCGTGCCTACAAAGACGTTATCGGAGATAGAAGAAAGCAGACCGTTAAAGAGGTAGAACAGAGTGAGCTGGGCATGCTCTGAAGCCTGTAAAACAAAATGAATAATCGGAGCGAACAGTTGCTGATCGATAATTACGGCCACAATTGAGAAGAACACGGTCAGCAGCGCGGTAAACGGCAGTGACTCGGTGAACGCCTTGCCGATAGCATGTTCATCAGTGACCCCCGTTAAGGACGTCGCCAGGATGATAACCGACAGGCCTATCAGTCCTACTTCGGCCAGATGCAGGGCCAGGGCGATAACCAGCCAGACGCCGATAATCGCCTGGACAATCAGTTTGATCTTATCCTGGCGGGTACGCTGCTGGCGGCTTTGATCGTCAAATTGCTGCAGAACGTCACGCACCTTTTCAGGCAATGTTTCACCATAGCCAAACCAACGTAATTTCTCGACCAGCATGCAGGTTAGCAGTCCGCAGATCAGCACCGGGACGGTGACCGGGGACATCCGCAGGAAGAAATCCCCGAAATGCCAGCCCGCCGCTTTGGCGATAATCAGGTTTTGCGGTTCACCAACCATGGTCATCACGCCGCCTAACGCCGTGCCGACGCCGGCATGCATCATCAGGCTGCGCAGAAAACCGCGGAACTGCTCAAGAACGGCTTTATTGTGCTGATCGATATGGCTGTCATCGAGCATATTATCTTCCCCTCGGGAAGAGGCGATGCGGTGGTAAATGCCATAAAAACCGACCGCCACGCTTATCACGACGGCGACCACGGTCAATGCATCGAGGAACGCGGACAGGAAGGCGGCGGCTACGCAGAAGGACAGCGACAGCAGCATTTTAGAGCGAATGCTCAGCAGCAATCGGGTAAAAATAAACAGCAGTAACTGCTTCATAAAGTAGATGCCCGCCACCATAAACATCAGCAGCAATAACACCTCAAGATTGGCGGCAATCTCTTCACGCACGTGCGTGGCGCTGGTCATGCCAATGACGACGGCTTCAATCGCCAGCAGGCCACCCGGCAGCAGCGGATAACACTTGAGCGCCATTGCCAGCGTAAAAATGAACTCAGCCACCAGCAGCCACCCGGCAACGAACGGGTTGATGAAGAAAATAATCGGGTTAACGATTAAGAAGGATAATAATGCGAGTTTGTACCAGTCCGGCGACTGGCCTAAAAAGTTGCGCCACAGCGCGCGACCCCAGGATAGCTCCATGGCAGTTTCCCTTACCTGTAAAAATGAAATCATGTTTTTATGTTTGACGGCAAAGCTTAGCGGGAGGAGGGAACGCAGGCAAGCTCTTCACGTGCTTCGTCGCGCCAATTGCGCCCCAGCGTTATCTGGAAAATGAAGCCTTGATCCACTTTTTCTTCATTGCCTCAGCTATCAGCTATCAGACCCGTCTGGTATGATGTGTGTAACTATGTTTTGCTGTGTAATGGAATTATTACTATGGTCATTAAGGCGCAAAGCCCAGCGGGGTTCGCGGAAGAGTACATCATTGAAAGTATCTGGAATAACCGCTTCCCCCCCGGCACTATTTTGCCCGCTGAACGTGAACTCTCTGAACTTATCGGAGTAACACGCACCACGCTACGCGAAGTGTTACAGCGCCTGGCGCGGGACGGCTGGTTGACCATTCAGCACGGCAAACCGACGAAAGTGAATAATTTCTGGGAAACGTCAGGACTGAATATTCTTGAAACGCTGGCGCGCCTCGATCACGAGAGCGTTCCGCAGCTGATTGATAATCTGCTGTCGGTGCGTACCAACATCTCAACAATCTTCATTCGCACCGCATTCCGCCAACATCCGGACAAAGCGCAGGAAGTGCTGGCGACGGCAAATCAGGTAGCCGACCACGCTGACGCTTTTGCTGACCTGGACTACAACATTTTCCGCGGCCTGGTATTCGCGTCCGGCAATCCGATTTACGGCCTGATCCTCAACGGCATGAAGGGATTGTATACCCGTATTGGTCGTCATTATTTCGCCAATCCGGAAGCCCGCGGTCTGGCACTGAGCTTCTACCGTAAGCTGTCATTGCTCTGCGAGCAGGGCTCCCATGACCAGGTGTATGAGACGGTGCGCAGTTACGGTCACGACAGCGGCGAGATTTGGCATCGCATGCAGAAAAACCTGCCCGGCGATTTAGCCATTCAGGGCCGTTAATCGCTCAATGCCAGATGGCGGTGTGAACACCTTATCCGGCCTACGTGGATGTCTAGTGTAGGCCGGATAAGACGCTTTCGCGTCGCCACCCGGCAATAAGATTCACAGACCGTTCATTCTCGGCGGGCAACGTTCCAGCAATTCCACGCTGCCATCCTCATTTTGTTGCTCCAGCGTCACGTCAAAACCCCATAACCGATGGACGTGCTTCAGCACCTCTTTGCGGCCCTTATCCAGCGGGGCGCGATTATGCGGGATATAGCGCAGTGTGAGAGAGCGATCGCCGCGCAAATCGACATTCCATACCTGAATGTTTGGCTCCAGGTTGCTCAGGTTATACTGCGACGACAGCCGGTTACGAATTTCACGGTATCCCTCTTCGTTATGAATTGCTGAGATTTCCAGATAATTATGTCTGTCATCGTCCAACACGGTGAACAGGCGGAAATCACGCATCACCTTCGGTGACAGGAACTGGCTGATAAAGCTCTCATCTTTAAAATCACGCATCGCGAAGTGCAGGGTTTCCAGCCAGTCAGAACCGGCGATATCCGGGAACCAGTATTTATCTTCCTCGGTCGGAGACTGACAAATACGTTTGATGTCCTGGAACATGGCGAATCCGAGCGCATAGGGGTTTATCCCGCTATACCACGGGCTGTTGTACGGCGGCTGGAACACCACATTGGTATGGCTGTGTAGAAACTCCAGCATAAACCGCTCGGTGACTTTGCCTTCATCGTACAGGTGGTTAAGGATGGTGTAATGCCAGAACGTCGCCCAGCCTTCGTTCATCACCTGGGTCTGTTTCTGCGGATAAAAATACTGGCTCACTTTGCGCACGATACGCAGCACTTCACGCTGCCAGGACTCCAGCAGAGGGGCATTTTTTTCCATAAAGTACAGCAGGTTTTCCTGGGGTTCAGAAGGATAACGCCGCGCTTCAAACACGGTTTTCTCTTCCTCTTTTTTCGGCAAGGTACGCCACAGCATATTTACCTGGCTTTGCAGATATTCTTCGCGGCTTTTTTGCCGCGCTTTCTCTTCCTGCAATGAAATTTTTTGCGGGCGTTTATAGCGATCGACACCGTAGTTCATCAGTGCATGGCAGGAATCGAGCAGTTTTTCGACTTCGTCGACGCCGTAGCGCTCTTCACACTGGGTAATGTAGTTTCGGGCAAAAATCAGATAATCAACAATGGAGCTGGCATCCGTCCAGCTACGGAAAAGGTAGTTGTTCTTGAAGAAGGAGTTATGCCCATAGCAGGCGTGTGCCATCACCAGCGCCTGCATGGTGATGGTGTTCTCCTCCATCAGATACGCGATACACGGGTTGGAGTTGATGACAATCTCATAAGCCAGCCCTTGCTGACCGTGCTTATACAGACGTTCGGTTTCAATAAATTTTTTACCAAACGACCAGTGGGTATAGTTAATCGGCATCCCGACGCTGGAGTAGGCGTCCATCATCTGCTCGGAGGTAATGACCTCGATTTGGTGCGGATAGGTCTCCAGTCGGTAGAGTTTTGCCACGCGGTCTATTTCCGCCAGATAGACATCCAGCAGATCAAACGTCCAGTCGGGTCCATCGCTCAACCGTGTGGTGTCCTTGTTCATGGAATCAATCGTAGCCATTCGCGCACCCTCATTGTTGGCGGCACTCTCTGTCTGGAGTACCTCATTTCAAGCATAGAACACGGTGTTAAAAAACGTGCTGCGGCAGAAAATTTTTCTTTGCGATATCACGTTAATCCAACATCGAAAAACAGGATGTTCACGAAATTTTATGCTGGATAAAAATGACGCACAGCAGGAGATCCTAAAGCAGAGACATCCCTGTCGTTACCGCTATGTGTGAGGTACATCACCATAAAAAAGTCATATGTTGAATAATATTTTCAACTGAGTTATCAAGATGTAATTAGAAGATTATTCTTTTACTGTTAACGGAGTGGCTATGCGAGTTGTCATACTGGGAAGTGGTGTCGTTGGCGTGACCAGCGCCTGGTATTTAAGTCAGGCTGGACACGATGTCACCGTCATTGATCGTGAGCCCGGTCCGGCGCTGGAAACCAGTGCGGCGAATGCGGGGCAAATCTCTCCAGGCTATGCAGCACCGTGGGCGGCACCCGGCGTACCGCTAAAAGCGATTAAATGGATGTTTCAACGCCATGCGCCGTTGGCCGTTCGCCTTGACGGCACGCAGTTCCAACTGAAATGGATGTGGCAGATGCTACGCAACTGTGACACCAGTCATTACATGGAAAACAAAGGTCGTATGGTGCGTCTGGCGGAATATAGCCGTGATTGCCTGAAGGCGCTGCGAGCCACTACCGGCATTGAATATGAAGGTCGTCAGGGCGGGACGCTGCAGCTATTCCGTACCGCGCAGCAGTATGAGAACGCCACGCGCGACATCGCCGTTCTGGAAGATGCGGGTGTGCCATATCAACTGCTGGAAGCCCATCGCCTCGCGGAAGTGGAACCGGCGCTGGCCGAAGTGGCGCATAAGCTGACCGGCGGGCTGCGTCTACCGAATGACGAAACCGGCGACTGTCAGCTGTTTACCCAACGCCTGGCACAAATGGCGGAGCTGGCAGGGGTTAAATTCCGCTTCAACACACCGGTTGATAAGCTGCTGAGCGATGGCGAGCAGATTTATGGCGTGCAGTGCGGTGAGGAAATTATCAAAGCCGATGCTTATGTGATGGCATTTGGCTCTTACTCCACGGCTATGCTGAAAGGGATGGTCGATATTCCGGTTTACCCACTCAAAGGTTATTCGCTGACCATTCCGATCGCGGAGGACGACGGCGCGCCGGTGTCGACTATCCTTGATGAAACCTACAAAATTGCCATTACCCGTTTTGATAACCGTATCCGCGTGGGCGGCATGGCGGAGATCGTGGGCTTCAATACTGAATTATTACAGCCGCGACGTGAAACGCTGGAAATGGTGGTGCGCGATCTCTTCCCGCGCGGGGGGCATGTGGAGCAGGCCACCTTCTGGACCGGGCTGCGGCCGATGACGCCGGACGGCACGCCGGTAGTTGGGCGTACCCGTTTTAAGAACCTGCTGCTCAACACCGGTCACGGTACGCTGGGCTGGACCATGGCCTGCGGATCGGGACAGTTGCTGAGTGATATTCTTTCTGGTCGCACGCCCGCCATCCCTTACGATGACCTGAGCGTGGCGCGTTACAGCCCAGGATTTTCGCCGTCACGTCCACGACATTTACACGGCGCACATAGCTGAGAAGGACGCGAGATGACCCGCCCAATACTGGCCAGCATTGACCTGCAGGCGTTGAAACAAAATTTAGGCATTGCACGGCAGGCCGCACCGGACGCCCGCGTCTGGTCGGTGGTAAAAGCCAATGCTTATGGACATGGCATTGAGCGCGTCTGGAATGCGCTGGGGACCACCGACGGTTTCGCCATGCTGAATCTGGAAGAAGCGATAACGCTGCGCGAGCGTGGCTGGAAAGGCCCGATCTTAATGCTGGAAGGTTTTTTCCACGCCGTCGATCTGACGGTGTATGACCAATATCGTTTAACCACCTGTGTACACAGCAACTGGCAGCTCAAAGCGTTACAAAATGCCCGACTGAACGCTCCGCTGGATGTATACCTGAAGGTTAACAGCGGCATGAACCGTCTGGGCTTTTTGCCTGAGCGGGTGGCAACCGTCTGGCAACAGCTGCGGGCGATGCCGAATGTGGGTGAAATGACGCTGATGTCGCACTTTGCTGATGCCGAACATCCGGACGGTATTCAGGACGCGATGGCGCGTATTGCACAGGCGACGGAAGGGCTTGAATGCCGACGTTCGCTGTCAAACTCCGCCGCCACGCTGTGGCACCCGGAAGCCCATTTCGACTGGGTACGACCGGGTATTATTTTGTACGGCGCCTCTCCGTCAGGGCAATGGCGGGACATCGCCAACACCGGTCTCAAACCGGTAATGAGCCTGAACAGCGAGGTCATCGGGGTGCAAACGCTGAAGGCCGGTGACAGGGTCGGCTACGGTGGGCGTTACACCGCACGCGGTGAACAACGTATCGGGATTGTGGCGACCGGCTATGCCGATGGATATCCGCGCCATGCACCGAGCGGCACGCCGGTGCTGGTGGACGGTGTCCGTACCGGGACGGTCGGCACGGTGTCGATGGATATGCTGGCAGTGGATCTGACGCCATGTCCTCAGGCAGGCATTGGTACGCCGGTAGAGTTGTGGGGCAAAGAGATCAAAATCGACGATGTGGCTACCGCGGCCGGTACGGTGGGGTACGAGCTGATGTGCTCGCTGGCGCTGCGCGTACCGGTTGTGACGGTGTAACTTTTGTAAAGTTGCCTGATGGCGCTGCGCTTATCAGGCCTACAATAGCAGTACATTTGTAAGCCGGGTAAGGCGCAGCCGCTACCCGGCAAAAACATCACTATTATTCATCCTCATCTTCTGCCACGCGAACGCCGACTTTCAGCACCGAATTATCTTCTTTCTCGGCCACAGTCCAGATCATCCCGGCAAATTCGACCTGGTCGCCGACCACCGGTGCGGCGCCTAACAATTGCTGGACGATCTCACCCAGTGTCTGCTGCTTATCGCGATATTCAGTGCCATCTTCCAGCCCGTATATCAGCGCCACGTCGGCGTATTTGGCGCTGGCTTCGAGAATAAAGTCACCAAAGAAACGCTGGTCTAACGCGACCGGCGGCGACTGGCTGAACAGCTTGCCTAATGCGGGAAGATCGCGCTCGCGACCAATAACGCACAGCACGTCACCTTCGCGCAGGCGGGTGCTGCCCGACGGATGAAACAGCACGTTGTCCCGAAACAGCGCGGCAATTCGCGTCTCGTCTGGCATATGCAGGTCGCGTAGTGCGGCCCCCACACACCATTTATCGGCACTCAGTTGATAAACAAACTGCTCCCAGGGATTGTCAGGATGAATATCCAGACCAATGCGCGAAACGGGCCAGCCGACCGGTGGAACCACCACTTTGGCTTTTTTGGCAGCCCACGAGAGCGATGTCCCCTGAAACAACAGCGAAATCAGGACGACGAAGAACGCCACGTTAAAGAACAGACGGGCATTGTCCAGCCCGGCCATCATCGGGAAGACGGCGAGGATGATCGGCACCGCACCGCGCAAGCCGACCCAGCTGATGAAAATGCGCTCACGCAGATTAAAACCCCGGAACGGCAGCAGCCCGGCGAACACCGACAGCGGGCGGGCAACGAAAATCATCCAGGCAGACAAAATCAGCGCCGGAATGGCAATGGGCAGCAGGTCGGACGGCGTCACCAGCAGACCCAGTACCAGGAACATGGCGATTTGCGCCAGCCAGGCCAGGCCGTCAAAGTTTTGTAGAATACCGAACCGGTTGCGAATGGGTCGATTACCCAACAGGAAGCCACACAGGTAGACCGCCAGAATACCGCTGCCTTCCAGCTCGGTGGTGAGGGCAAAAATCAGGATCCCGCCGCTTAACGCCAGCAGTGGATACAATCCGGCAGGCAGCGAAATCCGGTTAATCATTTGCTGGAGCAGATAACCGCCACCCAGACCCAGCGCAATACCCAGACCGAACTGTTGAATAATATGCACCGCGAACATCCAGCTTAAGCCGGTCTCGTGGTTTTGGATCATTTCAATTAGCGTGATGGTCAGAAACACCGCCATCGGGTCATTGCTGCCCGATTCTATTTCCAGCGTCGAGCCGACACGTTCGTTCAGACCCTTCCCACCGAGCAGGGAAAATACCGCCGCGGCGTCGGTTGAGCCAACAATCGCGCCAATCAATAAACCCTCGATGAGATCCAGATGAAACAGCCACGCGGCCATCATGCCGGTTAAGCCGGAGGTGATCAGCACGCCCACGGTCGCCAGTGATAATGCCGGACCGAGCGCTACGCGAAAGGAACTGGCCTGGGTACGCATCCCGCCATCAAGCAGGATAACCGCCAGCGCCAGGTTACTCACCATGTAGGCGAAAGGGTAGTTATCAAAAGGAATACCGCCAATGCCATCTACGCCCGCTAACATACCGATCGCGAGGAATATCACCAGGATCGGGATACCAAGACGTGATGAGAATGAACTGAGTAAGATACTGCAGGTGACGAGAACGGAACCCAAAATAAAAAGGCTAATAATTGCTGCGGCATCCAACGTTCGGTTACTCCTGAATTACGCTGTTTCGTATTAACAAACCCTAACATATTAGCGGCAGAAACAGCGTTTTACTTAGCCCTGTTAGCACCTTTTTTTACGATTTCAGCACCGGATGCCCGGTTAAGGTGAGCTGGCTGCTATTTTTCACGTTTCGCAGCACCGCTTTTGCCCCGAGCGGGAGCGTGACGGTGCGCTGTTCGTGACCAAAATCGAGACCGCTAATCAACGGTACCGACAGTCTGGCACGCAGAAATGTGCAGACTTCCTCCAGATTGTAGCCAGCGTCGTAATCGTTTGGTGCGCTGCCGCTAAAACTGCCGAGAATAATGGCGTTCTGACGGGCTAAAATGCCCGCGTGGTACAGCTGCAACAGCATGCGCTCGATGCGGAACGGATGCTCATTAATGTCTTCCAGCACCAGAATACCGTTATCAATGGCGGGCATATACGGGGTGCCAATCAGCGAAATGAGCATCGCCAGATTACCGCCCCACAGCGTGCCTTCGGTGGCGCAGTCCGGACCATCACCTTGCCAGTCGATAGTAAATTGCGCATTGCGTAATGCCTGCCAGAAATGGTGTTCGGTAAACGCGTTCATTTCTTCGGCACCAAAATTGGCCGCTAACATCGGGCCGCTGAAGGTAATGACGTTGCCTTGTGCCAGCAGGCCGCACTGGATTGCCGTAAAGTCGCTGTGTCCGCAAATGAGCAGTGGGTCGTGTTGCTGGCGGGCGGTCAGTGCCTGCCAGTCAATAGCATCCAGTAAATGGCTGGCGCCATAGCCGCCGCGCACCGCCAGTACAATGGTATCGGGCGTTTTCAGCTCAACCAATGCATTCACATCCGCTAACCGTTCGGTTTCCGTCCCGGCAAAACGCTGGTAGCGACGTGCAATAACCGCCGAGTTTGTGACCTGATGACCGGCCTCAGTAAGGCGCGAAAGCCCGCGCAATGCCGCTTGCTGGTTGATACAGTAGCCCGAGGGGGCAATTAAGTGAAACCGGGACATGGCATTTCCTTGCTACAACTAAAACCAAATGTATATCATGCCGCGTAGGTATGTCGTTGTCACCTCAGCGACAGGTTCCGGCTATAAGGATAGATGACGTGAAATTGAGATGGTTTGCTTTTTTGGTTGTATTACTTGCGGGCTGTAGTTCAAAACAGGATTACAAAAATCCGCCATGGAATGCTGAAGTTCCGGTTAAACGCGCAATGCAATGGATGCCGATCAGTGAAAAAGCCGGCGCGGCCTGGGGGGTAAGCCCACAATTGATTACGGCCATCATCGCCATTGAATCAGGCGGAAATCCGAATGCGGTCAGTAAATCTAACGCCGTTGGGCTGATGCAGCTCAAAGCCTCTACCTCCGGACGGGATGTCTACCGTCGGATGGGCTGGAGTGGCGAGCCGTCAACCAGTGAGCTGAAAAACCCTGAGCGCAACATCTCAATGGGTGCCGCGTACCTGAATATTCTCGAAACCGGACCATTGGCCGGCATCGAAGACCCACAGGTGATGCAATATGCGCTGGTGGTGTCATATGCCAACGGTGCGGGGGCGTTGCTGCGGACATTCTCCTCCGACAGGAAAAAAGCCATCAACAAAATCAACGATCTCAGTCCGGATGAGTTTATTGAGCATGTGGCTGATAATCATCCGGCGCCGCAGGCTCCGCGTTATATCTGGAAGCTTCAGCAAGCGCTGGATGTGATGTAGTTCGCGTGAGGTTACTCGCGTACCTTGTTGGATTTTTCCCGGGCCTCACGTTCGAGTGAAAAAATAATCCGCTGTAAGTTCCGCTCCACCGCCGGGCTGACGTTGAGAAAACGGAAGCTCAGGCGGGGAGTGGTGATGGTTTCATTTTTCCCGTCGATAACTTTGCGCTCGCTGATGGAAATAAGCTGGGCGTCAACGTGGTACACTCCCCATTGTTCCATGTTGATTTCAACCTGCGAAAAGCGCATGCCCTCCACCAGTCCTTCTGGTTTTGCCTCTTCTAACAGCGCGCCCATCCCGCCGAGCGATAAATCGAACAACCGAAAACGTAAAATGCTGTTGTCCGGCATTTTTGCCGTGCAGTGATAGGGCGGATGCAATGGGGCACCAATACGGAAATATTCCCGGCGCTGGACAAACCACAGCGCGGGCGGCAGCGACGAGATAAATGCCGGCAACCGTTGAAATTCCCCTTTTTTGAGCTGAGGCAGGGTGAACTCGACCTTGGCGCCCTGCGTTTCAGCGATGACAGAGACGTGGTTTGCCCGCTGAACGGCCTGGTTTTCATATTCCTGGCTGCCAAAATCCATAACTAATTCATCCGGGCTCACCGCGAGAATTTTGCTGATGAATTGCCCTCCTGACCAGGAGATTCGCAGGGGGATCTGCTGTGAATTTAAGTCGCGGAGAACGCCTAACACCGCCAATGGATTTTGCTTCAGGAACTGCTCATGGTAGTTGCTCACACCTAATGACTCCTGGATGCCTGGTTTGTCGTTGGATTATCGGCATCGCGCGACAGAACTTAATACAAATGGATGAAATTTTTTATTAAGTCCGCTGAACGCAAGCTGTAGAAAAACGCCGGGCGACGGCTTGCCTATACTTAACGTACTGGCGCAGGAATGGCTTGCGCGTGCGTTCATTGGAAAGAGGGCCTGAAAATGGGAATTATTGCCTGGATTATTTTTGGTCTGATTGCGGGTGTTATCGCTAAACTGCTCATGCCGGGGCGCGATGGCGGAGG
This sequence comes from Citrobacter sp. wls718, assembly GCF_005280945.1. Classification (NCBI taxonomy): domain Bacteria; kingdom Pseudomonadati; phylum Pseudomonadota; class Gammaproteobacteria; order Enterobacterales; family Enterobacteriaceae; genus Citrobacter; species Citrobacter sp. wls718. The sequence goes on along the minus strand of NZ_SZWV01000022.1, from coordinate 17,273 downwards.
ATTTATTCTGACCTGTATTCTCGGCATTGTCGGGGCTGTGGTTGGCGGATGGCTGGCAACGATGTTTGGTATTGGTGGCGATATCAGCGGGTTTAATCTGCACAGTTTTCTGGTGGCCGTCGTCGGCGCGATCCTCGTGCTGGGTATTTTCCGCCTGGTACGGCGAGATTAATTGAGCGGCCCCTGCGGGGGCCGTCTCTCAAAAGGGCTCAGAACTGGTATTCAATCCCTGCCCAGAAATTTCGGCCTTCTTCGATAAATCCTTCGCTGTAGACATACTGCGTATCAAACAGGTTATTGACCGACGCGTTTACGCTAAACCCACGGCCAATGGCGTAGTCCGCGCGCAGATGGGTAATCGCAAACCCCGCTGCTTTCTGTGAGCCGTCGGTATTGCTGTAGCTTGACGAGCGGGCCTCTTCGGACAGCGTAATGCTGAGTGGGTCCGATGGTTTCAGCGTCATCCAGGCGGTGAGGGTTTGCGTGGGCAGATCGGTCGTTTTGCTGATGTCGTTACGTTTGATGTCTGCATGGATAAGCCCGTAGCTCAGCCCTACGTCGAGCATATCAAAGACCTTACCTTTGACACCGGCATCCAGCCCGGTGTAGTCCACCCGGCCGCTGTTTTGGTTCTGGATGGTGTCGGCGTCAATATTGTGCGCCAGTATCGCATCGGTTATGCGGTTGTAATACATGCTGGCTTCGAATCCCCAATCCTTGCTGAATGAACCGTTCCAGGTGAGATCGACGCTGCGGGCGCGCTCCGGTTTTAGCTGTGGGTTGACCAGCGCTATCTGGTTATAGGCCGGTTTTGAGGTGGTGTAACGTTCTTTCAACGTCGGGAAACGGGTTCTGTCAGAGTAGGACAGTGCTAACGTGTCGGCATTTTCAAAATGGTATTTGGTCATGACCTGCCAGTTAAAGGCTGACTGATTGTTATCGTCATAATGGGTGACGCTGCCGTTTTTCTCGTGCTTCATACCCTCGACGCTGTCGCGCCAGTCATAGCTTATCCCGGCCACCACATCGACATTGTCTGCAGCCGCCCACTGGTATTCACTGGCAACAGACCAGGTACGGTCTTCATAACGATCGTAAGCCGCATTTGGTGCGCCTTTTTCGCGGTGCACATCATCTTTCCAGTTGACGGCGAACGAGAGCAGATCGTTTTCGCGCATCTCGGCGGCGAGCTGCAATCCTGCGCCGTCGCTGTAGTCAGAATAGTGGCTGTAGCTGCCTTTCTTATTTTTCAGATCGGCCAGCGAGTTGTACATCATCAGCGTATTTTCGAAGGTGTCACGATACAGACGGCTTTTCAGGGTAAAACGGTCGCCCAGATGCGTGGTGCCCTGATAGTAATAACTCTCTTTATCGTATTGCGGCCATTGCCAGTAGCGCGACTTCTGGCTGCTGGTTCCGGCGTACGGCGGGTTATCTTTTTCGCCGTCCTGATTAATATAGGTCAGCACATATTCGTCATCGCCGCGTGGGGTAAATCCCAGTTTGACGATCCCGCGTTTATCATCGGCGGATGAGTTGGTCATCTTGCCGTTGCTGCCGGCCAGCGGATTATCCACACCGTGCGGCAAGCCGAGAAAATCCTGCTTTAGCTGGCTGCCGCTGAGCTGGATATATCCCAGATCGTTGCTGGCGCCAAAGGAGGCGTGCATATCGTGGGCATTGTCTTTGCTGCGACTCCAGCCCTGACGATAGCCAATGCTACCTTCGAGCGCTTTGGTGGGTTTCTTCGTTGTAATGTTGATAGCGCCGCCCATCTGGTTTGGGCCCTGCAACAGCGATGAATAGCCTTTGGAGACTTCAACCGAGGCGATATCGGAAGTGAGAAAACGGCCCAAATCGAGATTACCGTCGTAGGGGATATACACCGGCACACCGTCGAAAAAGACCGGCACCTGGCGGCTGTCAAACCCGCGTACTTTGACCTGTTGTTCATTGCGGTTGCCGGATTTTTGCAGCACCACGCCAGGGACCACGCTCAGCGCCTGGGCGACATTTTGTTTATCCAGTTTTTGTATTGTTTCCTGCCCCAGAACCGTGGTAGTTGCGGCGGAGGCCGGGCTTGACCAGACGGTCATGGTTTCGCTTTCCTGCCCAGCAAAAGCACTCTGCGCGAAAGCAAGCGACAGCGCTGTGTAAAGACAACTTTTGGTGAAATTCATTATTTTTAGTCCATTTATTAATGTTATATGCCACGTGCGTCCGGGCTCAGGCTTACTTTGATATCCGCAGGTGGGGCGTAGTAAGGCGCGGAGGTGATAAAGAGTCTGATGCCACAGTCGAGATAACTCGCTAGCGAGGTGAGGGTAATGCCGCCAGTCAGCGCCAGCGTGCAATGAGGGGCCAGAGAAGTGGCCAGACGAGCAATGTCTGCCGACTGCTCGGGGGTAAATTTGTCGAGTTGCAGTACATCGGGTGCGGCGCGTAGCGCGGCCAGGGCTTCATCCGGCGTGTCGGCTTCGACGACAATCTTTTTTTCTGGCGCATGGCGGCGTAACTGCGCGATAGTGCCTGCCCAGTCGTGCGGGTCAGGAAGAAAACGACGATGATTGGTAAATAGCAAGACGGTTTCGGCGCATCCTACCCGGTGAATAATGCCACCGGCGGCAAGGACTGCCTGGGTTGCCAGCAAGCGGGTGCCGGGGATCGCTTTGCGGGTACAGGCGATCTGTGCGTCAGGGTAGCGGGCGCGGGCAACGCTGAGCATCGCGTCGAGATAGTGCGAGACACCGCAACTCCACTCCAGCACATTTTGTACGGCCTTCCAGCCCTGATGCAGTGCTGCCGCGTTGCCATGGGCGCGAATGAGCTGCTGCCCGGGGGCTGCGTGTTCGCCATCAGCCCGCTGTTCGGTGACGGTCAAACCTAATGAACACAGCATTTGTCTGGCGACAGAGATGCCGCTCACGCAGCCCCCCTGGCGATGGCAGAAATCCATAACCCCTTGCTGTGCGCCAATGCCCAGCGCCCGGGTGGTCAGGTCGCCGCCCTGAATATCTTCCTGCAGCAGCGCATCGGTTTGCGCCTGCGAAAAGTAGATCATTGCAGTGCCTCCGGCGGCACGCTGTCCCACCAGATCAGCGCCCAGTCGCGGCTGGCGGGCGCAATGGTGCGAGGGTCCTGCTGTTGATACCAGTGTTCCAGTCGATCCATCTCGTCGACACTCAGCTCGCCCATGCTCCAGCGCACGTTTTCCAGAAAACGCGTCCAGGTGCTGTTGTCCTGCTGACAGTTGGGCCCGCGGATAAAATCAACGTGAGCGTGGATGCCCATCTGGTACAGGACATTCAGCGCGTAGATATAGTTGGGAAGTTCTATTACCTCGCGTCCCAGCGCGCGCTGAAGAGTCGGCGATACAAACGAGGAACTGACGAGGTGGGTGGTGTACACCCGTAACCGTGCCTGATTATTCAGCTTGGTCATCGCCTGGCGCATGTCGGTGACCAGCGTGGAACGCGAGGCGACGGCAATATCGCATCGGGGTAAGTCATCCCAGTGCTCTTCCCAGGCACGCTGTACCCACTGAACGTGGTGGGCATTCATCTGCCTGGCACGACGGGCGGCAACGCTCAGCATTCCCTGGCTGTAATCCACGCCGTAGATTATCGGCATCTTTTTAGCCAGCGCCAGTGATACCGTACCGGGCCCACAGCCCATATCAAACAGCGACTCTGCGCCTTTCAGGTCGATTTTCCCCAATAGCTGCAGCAGATAGCTGTCGGTTAATGAGGCGCAATTCTCGGCCATTTTTTCCGCACGCTTATCCCAGTGCTCGGGTTTTTTCTCGGTGCGATGCGCCAAACGCAGCTGTTTACGGTAAAGGTCGGCAAAATCAATGTCGTCAATGAGCATCGTTATTCCTTAATATTGTGAGCCAAAGAGGTGGTGAGCAATTTGTGACGGCGTAACGCGATACAGCGTGGCCAGTCGATCGGCAGCGAGCTGGTGTTCAGGAAGACCTTGCGACACCATGCCGTCCGGTTCGACGCGTACCACGCTGTCGGCTATAGCCTGCGCATGCAGCGGATGGTGGGTCGACATCAGCAGTGCCATGCCGGTATTTTTTAGCCTCACTAGCGTGTCGAGCAGGCGGATCTGATGACCAAAATCGAGGCTGGAGGCGGGTTCATCCAGCAGCAGCAGGCGCGGACGCTGCACCAGCGCGCGGGCAATCAGCACCAGCTGGCGCTCTCCGCCACTGAGGGTGTTCCAGCGACGTTGCGCCAGATGGCTGATTTCCAGCATCTCCAGTTGCTGATGCGCACTGTCGTGTTCTTTGGTGCCGGGAATGGCAAATGCCGCCATTTGTGGGGCCAGCCCCATCATCACCATGTCCAACGCAGTGAAGGCAAAAGCGCCGTCATGTGCCTGCGGTACCCAGGCGATGGCGCGGGCGCGTTCACGATCGCTGAGATGATTGGCTGCCACGCCGTCCAGTAAAATGTCACCCTGCAGGAGTGGGAGAACGCCAAGCAGGGTACGCATCAGCGTCGTTTTTCCGCTGCCGTTGGCGCCCAGCAGGCAGCAAATAGAACCTTCGTTGATGCTGAACGAAACGTGGCGTAATACGGGGCGTCGGGCGGAGTATCCCAGAGAGGCGCGTTGCACGGTCAGTAGCGTCATGAGCGATGTCCCCGCAGCAGCAGTACCAGGAAAAACGGTGCGCCAATAAACGCGGTCAGGATCCCCAGCGGAATTTCCGTGCTGCTCAGCGTTCGTGCGAGGGTGTCGGTCAGCAGCAGCAAAATGGCCCCGATACCCATGGAAACCGGCAGCAGTTGCTGATGATTGTTACCGCTGAGCAGGCGGCCAATATGCGGCACCACCAGTCCGATCCAGCCGATAATCCCGGCAATGGCGACGGTACAGGCGGTGATTAGCGTGGCGCAAACAATCAGCCCCAGCCGCAGTCGGGAAACGTTGATACCCAGCGAGCGGGCTTCATCATCTGAGAGCGTAAGAAGGTTCATGCGCCAGCGCAGCAGCAGCAGCGGGATCGAACCGGCTATAATCAGTGGCGCTGAAAACCACAGATCGTGCGCCGTGATAGTGGATAACCCGCCGAGCAGCCAGAAGGTAATTGACGGGAGCTGGGTATACGGATCGGCCAGCGTTTTGATCAGTGAAATACCGGCACCACACACCGTACCCAGCGCAATGCCGACCAGTACCAGCGTGAGTACCGGATCGTGGCGCTGCACCCGGCGGGTAATCAGCCACACGCCTGCAACTACCAGCAGGCCGCCGATAAACGCATACAGCTGAATAAACAGGATCGGTAAGCCCAGCAAGATGGCTGAGCAGGCGCCCAATCCTGCTCCGGCCGCCACGCCGAGAATGTCCGGCGAGACCAGCGGGTTACGGAACATCCCCTGATAGGTTGTTCCGGCTCCCGCCAGCGCTGCGCCCAGCAACAGCGCGGCCAGAATGCGCGGCAAGCGAATTTGCCAGAAGACAATTTTATCCTGCGCCAATACGCTATCCTGGCCCGTAATAAGCGCCATGACGTGCTGCGCATCCAGGCGATAAGCACCGGAAATTGCGGCGACCATTACGCACACGACGATGGCTGCCGTCAGCAGAACACTGAGGGTGGAGGTTCTCATCTGGCTGCCACCAACGTTTGGTACTGTGAATCACTGAGGGTGGTATGCCAGAACAGTTCCGCGTAGCGCTGCATATCGGATTTAAAGCGTGCCGCGACGTCAGGATCGAGCCAAGCGTGCAGGCGGCGTAAACCCAGCAAGCGGTTGATTCCGGGTGGCGCGTCCAGCCAGCCAAACGGCAGGCCGCTGAGAAACAGAATGCGTTTCCCGGCAACGGCTTTCACCCCTTGCCAGAGCGGATCTTCTCGCAGGTACTGCGCTGTCACCGCGTCCTGAACCAGGATGATGTCCGGCTGCCAGTTTAGTAGGTTCTCCATCGATACCTGTGCCAGGCCCTGTCGACCGGGAATTTGCGCCACATTTTCTAACCCCAGCAGCTCTGCGGCTTCGGTATGCAAAGAGCCTTGCAAACCGGTTTCAAGCCCTCTGGCCCCGCGCGCGGCATAGAAACGCAGTTTTGCGCCGGCAGAGTGCGAGAAAACGTCGGCTTCATCAATAAATTGGCGGGCAAGCCCGGCCTGCGCGGTGGTACGTGTGGCCGTGCCCAGCGCGTTACCGGCTGCAGTCAGCTGCGCCGGGGTTTGCCGAAGTTCACCGTTAATCAACAACCAGGGAATGTGTGTTTGCGCGCTAACCTGGCGTGCCTGAGAAAGCCAGGTTTCATCGGCGTTTCCGCAGTCAACCACCAGGTCGGGTTTGAGCGCCAGTAAGGCTTCCAGCGACAGGGTGCTGGCGCGTCCCGCCAGCCTTCCCAGTTTGGGTAATGCCCGGATGTCATCGGGAAAAGGAAGGGCGGCCTGGCGGGAAAAGTCAAAGGATGAAAAACCGACCAGTTTCTCTGGCGCAACGGCCAGCAGGAGCACATCGGCAGGCGCTCCTGCGCTCACCACGCGCTGAATAGCATCAGGCGGGGGCAGAATACCGACATCCATGGTGAGCGGCGTTTGGGCAAAAGCAGGAAGATGGCGTAACAGCAGCGTAGTGGCCACGAGTTGGGCAAACATCCGTCTTGTCAGTGGCATTATGCTTATCCTGAGCAGTGATAAAATCGCTATATATTTACATATATAACGAATAAAAACATGTTCAGAATCAATTTCTCATGGATGAAAACAGGGATACCCCATAAGGGCTAGGTGCAATAGAGACACCGGAATTACGCAGAAGAAAGGCAAAAAAATCCGCGACGAAGCGCGGATTGAGAGAAGAAAAACCGTACTGCTGGTGATGCTAAGGCGTGGGCTGTGCCTGCTTTTGAGGTTCCGCAGGTGCGGGGCTGGCAGGCGCAGGCCGCGAAGACGGGACACTATCACAGGGTTTTTCTTTGGCGCAAATCAGGTCGAGCATTTTTAAGGTGACGCCGTTGGTCCAGCCAAAGCCGTCCTGTAACGGGTACTCGCCACCGCCACCGCCGGTTCCTGTGCTGCTGACGTCGTATTTTTCAACCAGCTTTTTCTCCCGGTCATAGGTATGCTGCACGTTGGTCAGGAAGCGCCAGGTGACCTCCATGGCGACCTTATCCTGGCCGTAGTTTTGTAACCCGGACGCTGCAACCCACTGGAGTGGTGCCCAGCCGTTCGGGGCATCCCACTGTTGACCGCTTTTCACCGACGTTGTGGCCAGACCGCCGGGTTGCAGCAGATGCGCCTGGGTCGCCGCAGCCACCTTGCTGGCGCGATCGTTGGCCGCCGCATTGACATACAGCGGGAACAGGGCGGCGGCGGTCAGTTGATTGCGTACTTTCTGACTTTTTAAATCGTAGTCGGCATACCAGCCTTCTTTATCGTTCCACAGGTAGCTTTCAATCCCTTTTTGTCGCGCATTAGCGAAGCCTTCGTACTGTGTAGCTTTGGCTTCATCCCCTGCGGCTTTGCTGGCAAGCGCAATCATTTTTTCCATCTTGTACAGCAGCGCATTGAGATCGACAGGGACGATGCTGGTGGTGCGCAGGGTGCTTAACTGGTTCGGGTTGTCCATCCAACGTGAGCTAAAATCCCAGCCCGAGGCGGCGGCCGAACGCAGGTCGCGGTAAATGTCGGTGGCCGGACGGTTCGGATTGCTTTTGGCGGTGGCAATATCTTCAACCCAGGACTCGGGTCTTGGCGTATCACGGTCATCCCAGTAGCGGTTTAACACCGTGCCGTCAGCCAGTTTGACTACCCGTTTGTTCTGCTGACCTGGCTTAAGCGTTTCGACGCCCTCCATCCAGTAGCTGTACTCTTTCTGCATCTGCGGCAGGTATTTTTTCAGCGCATCATTACCGTCGTGCTGCGCCAGCAGTTCAACCATAAAGGCGAAGAACGGCGGCTGGGAGCGGCTCAGATAATAGCTGCGGTTACCGTTAGGAATGTGTCCCCAGGCATCAATCTCGTAAGCGAAGTTCGCCACCATGTCGGAGACCTTGTCCCAGTGGTTGCTCTCGGCAAGCCCCAGCATAGTGAAATAGCTGTCCCAGTAATAAATTTCGCGAAAACGTCCGCCGGGCACCACATACGGCTCCGGCAGCGGCAGCAATGAGTCCCATTTTTCCACGTCAGTCGTCGAGCGCGTTAGCACTGGCCACAGCCCGTCGATATGCTCACGCAGCGACTGCCCGGCGGGCGGTACGTATTTCTCACCCTCTTTGGGCAGCGTAAAATTCACACCGACGAAATGACGAAGATCGAAGCCGGACTGGTTTTTTTGCATCCGATAATCAGCAAGGATCATCAGCGGATCGCTATTGGGCACTGCATCGGCAAAGGTTTTCTGATCCGGGAACAGCTTGGCGGTTTGCACATCATTAAACAGAGGGCCGAGCAGGATATCAGGGGGCTGCGGCGTTGCGGCGGGCTGTTCCTCGGCGTGGGCGCCGAATGAAGCAAGGGCCAAAAGGGTACTTGCGAGCGTGAGTTTTACTGTAACAGAGAGCAGGCCAGGATGGCGAATTGCTGGCGTTATCATCGGGTAATCTCCTTAGCGGCGTGCCGAAGTTACGGCATTTACCATGAGAAAACCTTAGTCCAGGATCGACCGTTACGCGTTATAGGGACCCTATTTTGCGAACAAACAGACGTTTCTGCACGTGATGTGAAAGCTGCACGCCCTTTGTGATAACAGGACGTGCAGCGGCGTTTAGCCCACGCGGATGACCTGATGTGCCGCGCAGTCAAGGGTCAGGGTGTCCCCCATTTTGATGGCGTCGAGCGCCTCACCCTGCTGGCATACCCAGCCGATCCCCATCTCGCGGGCAATGATTGCCGAATGGGACGCATCGCTGCCCGCGCGCAAACAGATGCCTTTGATGGTCAGCGGATCCAACTGCAGTACGGTGGACGGGTAAATGACGTCTGCCACCAGGATTGTCGGGCGAATAAAGGTCGGGATTTGAGCGGGTATTCCGGTCAAATGCCGCAGCGAGCGGTACAGTAAATCGTCAATATCGATATACCGCGCCTGCAAATAAGGGTCGTCGAGCTGGAGATACTGCTGACTCAGGTCGCTCAATACCGTATGCCAGGCATGTTCGGCGCGACACTGTTTTTCGCGCATGATAGCGCAGGCCATGTCATATAACTCGGTATCGTCCAGCAGCGTGTGGTGGCCGGAGAAAATCGCGGCGATATCGGCGGAGTATTTCTCTTCGGCAAGCGCTGTTAAACAGTTCAGATCCTCCAGCGTATTGCGGATTGCCGCCTGTAACCGCTGCTGTTCGTACGGTAAATCGGTGGCAGGCTGCGGGGCTACCTCTGCGGCGACCGGCGTATAGCAAAAGGCCATCCCTGTTGCTTGTATCGGCGCTGAGTTGGTGATGCCGCCGGTATGTGGTTGTTCAACGGACTCACCAAAGTTCTGCGCAGCCAGCTGTTTGAATGCCGCCAGCGCGTCGTCGGCCTGTTCACCTTTGGCAATTAAGCGCAGCGTGTCATTACAACGCACCTGCAGCAGCGCGATTTGGTTCAGGCTGTCCGGGACCACGCACTTACCGTTTTTCTCAAGCAGCATGTCGGCGCGAAAGCCAGACAGCGTGGAGACCAGCCGTGACGCCGGGCGAACGTGGATGCCGTTGGGGTTTTTGACCACCACGGCAACAGAGCGGGCCTCGTCATCAGCAGGGAGGCCTTCCGGCGAGGTCACGACCGGGGACGACGGTGGTAAACCCAGTTGCGCATATTTGGCATCGAGGGCGCTCATGGCATCACGAATGACGCGGTCGATATCGGCACCTGCTGCGGCGCTGACCGTTGCGGCCAGGGTACCTTCTACCAGCGGAGCTGCGCACAAGCGTACCTTCGCGGCGATCGTCGGATCGAGCAGTTCCAGGGCGGTTTCCGCACTTAATAACGCGCTGCCGATATCCATCATCACCAGCACGTGATCCGTGTCCGCAACGGACTCAATGGCTTCCATCACTTTAATCGGATCGGTGCCGATAGGATTATCGGGATCGTCAATGCCCGCGGCGATCGCGAGTTTGCACCCTTCGCCCATTAACATCTGTCGGGCTAACTCGCCGACGCCTGCGCCCAACTGCGCGCTATGAGACACAATAACCAGGTTTACCATCGCTTTATCCTTACTCTCTGGCGGCCTGAGCCAGCATTTGCATCATAAACATCACCGACGTTGCGCCGGGATCCTGATGCCCGATACTGCGCTCACCCAGATAGCTGGCACGACCTTTACGTGCCTGCATGGTGATGGTGCTTTGTGCAGCCGCTTCTGCTTGTTGACTCGCCGCGTCCAGCGCCGCCTGTACACTCAGTTTTTGTTCGCAGGACTGACGTAGCGACTCGACCACCGGTACCCAGACATCACACATGGTTTTGTCCCCGGGCTCGGCTTTACCTCGGCTAATCACGCCTTCTGCGCCATCGCGCATCATCTGATACAGCTCGTCCAGCGTCAGGCTCTGATGGGCCTGAGTCACCTGTGCGGCGCGGATGAAGAAGGTGCCGAACAGCGGACCGCTGGCCCCGCCGACGCTGGAAAGCAGCACCATGCCGGTGTTTTTCAAAATGAAACCGATGTCTTTATCCGCAATGGACGGCAGTTTTTCGACCACTTTACTGAAGCCACGGTGCATATTCAGGCCGTGGTCGGCGTCGCCAATTTCCCGGTCCAGACCGGTCAGAAAATCACTTTCGGTGGTAAATATTTCACCGCAGCGATAAAGCCAGTTAACGATTTGTGTTCTGTTGAGGGACATTATGAATCTCCTTATTTACCCCAGTTGAGAGCAGGGGTGTGCACCGGTGCATCCCACAGGTTCAGCGTTTCGTCATCGACCTTTAACAGGGTGATGGAGAAACCGGTCATATCCAGAGAGGTACAGTAAGAGCCAATCAGATTGCGTTCGATGATGATACCCGCATCCTGACAGCGGCTTTCAAGACGGTTATAGACGCCGAACAGCTCGGATAGCGGCGTTGCGCCAAGGTTATTGACCAGCGCAATGACGCGGTCGCCCTGTTGCAGCGCTTGTTTGGTTTCTTTACCTTCCTGCCAGGCACCCTGGATGTTGTCCCAGTGGCGCAGCGTACGGCTGTAGTGACCGTTTTCCAGCAGGGTGTCGAACATTTCATCCACGGTCTGGTCGAGGGAAGAGAAGGCGCGTCGGTCGATCCCCGGCTCCCCATGAATGCCGACGCCAAACTCCATTTCGTTATCCTGCAGCGTAAACGAAGGTTGCCCTGCGGCCGGGACAGTACAGGCGCCGATAGCAATGCCGATAGAGTGACCGAGGTTATTCAGTTTGCGACCCAATGCGGCACACGCTTCCAGCGAGTCTCCGCGCTCGGCAGCCGCGCCGACCAGTTTTTCAATCAGCACGGTATTCGCAACACCGCGACGTCCGGCGGTATACAGGCTATCTTTTACCGCTACGTCGTCGTCAACAACCATGGTCGTGACCTTGACGCCGCTTTCGTGCAACAGCTCGGTAGCGGTTTCAAAATTCAGAATGTCACCGGTGTAATTTTTGATGATTAGCAGCACGCCTTCGCCACCGTCAACTTGCATGGCGCATTCGAACATTTTGTCCGGGGTTGGCGAGGTGAAAATCTCCCCCGGACAGGCACCGGAAAGCATGCCCTGACCAATATAGCCGCAGTGCATTGGTTCATGCCCGCTGCCACCACCTGAAAGTAGCGCCACTTTCCCCATCACCGGCGCGTCAGCACGAGTGACGTATACCGGGTCCTGATGCAGCGCCAGAGAAGGGTAGGCTTTTGCCAGCCCGGCGAGTTGTTCATTCAGTACGTCTTCAACACGGTTGATCAATTTTTTCATTTTTTATGCTCCGTAGACAGTCCTGAGATGGCTGCAAAAAACGGCAGGCATCTGGTGTAGGGTATCGGTGATGTACAGCGCCACGGCGACCTCTCGCTGCCGATAAGGTAATTTTGCATATGGGTTGTCAAAAGAAAATTGCCGTAATGAGCGTTTCAATACGGAACATCTTCGCTGATAAATGTTCCGTATTGAAACGTAGTGGTGCATAAAACAGCGGAAATGAGAGATGCGGCAGGTTTAGCGCAAAACGCCTCAGCGTGGGGAGGTGAAGTAAAAACCACCTGCATTGCAGGTGGTTTTGTTCGCAAGAGCGGAGTCCGGTCTTAGCCCGGATAGATACCACGATCTTTACGCGCCAGCAGAATACGCTCACAGGCGACAATGTAAGCGGCAGTACGCAGAGAGCAGGATTTCTCCGCGGCTTTTTCCCACACGTGGACCATTGCGTCGGTCATGATCTTATCCATGCGCGCGTTGATCTCTTCTTCGCTCCAGAAGAAGCTTGCCATGTCCTGCACCCATTCAAAGTAGCTGACGGTTACGCCACCGGCGTTACAGACCACGTCAGGTACCACAACGATACCGCGGCTGGCCAGTACGTCATCGGCATCCGGGTAGGTTGGGCCGTTTGCGCCTTCGAGCACCAGCTTACAGGTCAGCGTTTCCGCGCGATGACGGGTGATCTGGCCTTCAAGCGCAGCCGGGATCAGAATATCCATCTCCACGCTCCAGAACGCTTCGCTGGCGATGGTTTCAGCACCCGGGAAACCGGCAATTTGTTTGTGCTCTAACTGCCATGCAGTCAGCGCAGTCATGTCGATCCCGGTGGTATTAAACAGGGTGGCGGTATGATCCTGAATAGCGACCACGCGTGCACCCGCACCGGCGAACAGGCGAGCTGCTTCACTCCCCACGTTACCAAAACCTTGCACCGCCACGCGAGCGCCTTCAACGGCGATGTTGGCACGGCGCGCAACTTCCAGACCGCTGACGAATACGCCGCGACCGGTGGCTTTATCACGACCCAGAGAGCCGCCAAGATGGATTGGTTTACCGGTGACCACGCTGGTCACGGTAGTGCCGTGGTTCATGGAGTAAGTATCCATCATCCACGCCATGACTTTCCCGTTGGTACCGACATCCGGGGCAGGAATATCTTTCTGCGGTCCGATGATAATGCCGATTTCACTGGTATAGCGGCGGGTCAAACGCTCCAGTTCGCCCTCAGACAACGAGAAAGGATCGACGCGAACACCACCTTTCGCACCGCCATATGGCAGGTTAAGCGCGGCGCATTTGATGGTCATCCACGCAGAAAGAGCCATCACTTCGTTAAGATCAACATCAGGATGATAACGCACGCCGCCTTTACCTGGGCCTCGGGAGAGGTTGTGCTGCACGCGGTATCCTTCGAAATGGCGGATGGTACCGTCATCCATTTGCACCGGGATATCGACAATCAATGCGCGTTTTGGGTGACGCAGGGTATCCACCCAGTGGGAAAGTTCACCTAAGTACGGGGCCACACGCTCGATTTGTTGCAGGTAGGTATTCCAGGCAGATGTGCTGCTATCTGAAGCGTAAGATAACTTATCCATGATAAACCTTAGTTATAAAAGTAATATGTGCTTAATTTCGCCGTGGTATACAGTGGATCTCACCATATAAACGTAAATTTAACATTTTTTTCAAACAACGGCCTGCCTTCAGGGCACGGATTGTCATGTCTGTGAGTTAGGTTTTCAGTTGGAATGTGAATAATTATCCGGGATTTACAGGGTTTTTGGCTGTTTTTCTGATAATAAACCAATTGCGGTGCATAAGATGTGCGGCTTGCTATTTGTCAGATTTATGACGCACCTCTAAAAGTAAAGAATATGATAATAAATTGTATTTTCCTTATTGCATTTCTGCTCTCAGTAGGTCACCGAGATGGTCACCGTATCGGCATAGTTATCAGGGGTAAAATTGCTGCTCGGAACGGTGGCATACACCGGATAATCGGTGGTTAACCCCGTACCTGTGCCTGCTACTGCATTAAGCGACGTATTTCCCCAGATAGTCCCCGTCGGGCCAGGTGTTGAACTTAGCTGATACGGCACTTTATCCTGATTGGCCCCGGTTCCTTTCAATACACCATAACCTGATGTATTCCCATTGGAAGGCTGCAATCCAATGGTATAGGGAGTGTTATTGGTGCAGGCGACCCCGAGTGCACTGCTTGCCGTGACGTTGCGGTCAGTGGCTTTAGACGGGTTAAAGGTAATGTTATTGGTGTAGCCGATCGCACACTGTTTTGTGACGTTGGCCGAGACGGTGAAGGGTAGCCTGGCTGCGACGGTATCACCACAGGTCGTGGGTGGCAAAACCAGACCGGGATTGAGCGTCACCAGAGCTGTTGCCGTCGTATAGCTATCCTGATAGTTTCCCGGCACGGCGGTCGTTTGCGGGGTGTTGAGCTTCGCGTACACCGTCAGCGTACCGGTCACCGGTGTCAGGTTAAGTAAGTTGAGCTTTACCATCGGGAAGGTGGCGCCCGACTGATACTGACTTCCCCATATTTTGCTATGTCCCGCGTCCTGGTACAGCTGATAGGTCAGCGTTCTGGCTGGCGTACCACTCAATGACATATTCCTGGTGGTGACCTGGCCGCTGACGCCGGAGATGCCAATATTAAAGCACAGATTAATCCCCGCCAGCACGTCACCCAGCTCTTTAGCACAGCTGTAGTTAAAGGTCATCGCGGATGTTACAGCTGACGTTGGCAGTGGATTGACGGCGCCAAAATTAACCGGCTGCACGTTGCTTACCGAACAGGTGACCGCGTAAACGAATCCTGGGTTTACGAGTAATCCGCTAATCAGGGTCAGATTTCTTAGCCACATAAAATTACTCCTGTTATCGGCATACCAGTGGGCCAATTTGCACGATGCCTCGCGCTGAGGCCGGGTAGTCAAATTTGACGCTGCAGGTACCGGTTTCTGTCTTAATACGCAGAGCGTTGTGTTGTTCCAACGTGTCGAACCAGGTCATCCCGTCAAACCCAACAAGTGATGACTGGCCCGCGCCAGTGGTGGCAATGGCCACGCTACCTTCGGGGATAGCCTGCCCCTGTTTATCGACGAGGATCACCTGCGCGGCGCGTACCGGCGTAATGCCAAAACTGACCAGCGTGCCGGAACGGTCTGCAGGGGTGGCATTCGCCTCGACGTGGGTGATGCGCATATTGGCGGGCAGGTCCATCGGGTCAATGCTGATCTGGTTTTTTTGATAGCTGTTCAGGGAGGTAACCAGCAGCAGGCCATTGTCATCACTGCTGCCGATCACGTTGTTTTGTAGCTTGATGGGAACGTCGGGAATGCCGTCGGTCGACACCACGGCAAAGCCATTGCTAATTTCACGCGCGGCAAACAGGCCGCCGCCCATCATCACCACGGACCCGGTCGCACCGGCATAGCCATAGTGGTTATCCGGCAATTGGCTGAAGCCGGTGTACGCTTTCCCGTAACGACCTAAATAACCTACTTCCCCCTGGCCGCTTTGTTGAGATGCTTGCTGGCTGGCGGCGACGTTCCAGCCCCAGCCCCCGTCAGCTGGCGGCGTCTGGCTGGCATTCAACTGGTAGCCGGTTTCGTCATTCGTACGCTGGATGGTGCTGCTGACGCTCAGATTACGAGGAGTGGTGACGGTCACCATCAGGTAGACGCTGCGGTCGCGGTTGTCATCAACGTTCTGGTTGAACCCTGCGTTAAGGGACACGGTATCAGTAAGGGACTTGTACCAACTGGCGTTGGCATAGCGTACGGCGCTTTCATGCGGGTAGCGAAATTGCAGGTAGCTCAGGCTGATATTTCCGGCGGACGCCAGCGAATAGCCCACCACCGTGTTGCTGCTCAGCGTCGGTGGTGGTTCGCCATAATGGGTCGCCACATCACGATAATCGCCGGAGGTGGCGGTAGTACTGGTGCTGAAATTGAATTTCTCTCCGGACCAGCGGTATCCCATGCTGTATAAAAAACCGTTTTTCCCGGCGTCCGCACTTGCCGCCAATGCCGTAGAGAATGTGCCGCTGTGGATATCTGGGATCCAGTCGTTGCTGAAACCGGCATTAATCAGCCCGTCGCTGGTTTCGGCGTGCGCACCTGCGGTGAAGTTACTGCTGAATCCCCGACGCCATGTCCCGCTGATCGCCGGGGCGCTGGCATACTCAAATGAGGCGTACCCGTAGTTTTCGCGCACCACCCCAATCTCGGCTGACCACGAGGTCAGACCTTCGCGCAGCAGCTGTTGATCGTTGTAAAAAGAGAAATTTTGCACCGTCGTTCTGCCCAGCGCATCTGTCATCATCACTTGACCCGTCCCCGCACCGCTGATATTTGGCAAGGTGTTGATCTGAAAACTGCCCGCCGGGACTTCACCGTTGTAGTACCTGACCCCGTCGACATACAACTCTACATTGGACGGCACCGTTGCGGAGCCGAGATACGCGGGAAGCGGGGTGGTTGGCATATACGGCTGCAAACCAAAATCGGTCCCAATTTGAATCCCGCCGATGCGGGTTGGGCGGGAGCCGGTGAGCGAACTGGTCAGCGTATCCCCCACGGTCAGTGCCAGCATCGTTTCCGGGAATGATGAACGCCAGCTGGTATCCAGTCGGTAAAAGGCGTTATCGGCATCGGTTGTAGTGGAGTACTGGGTAAGTTGAGTGGTACTTAACACCCCTGAACCATTAAAAGCGCGCAGTTCGCTAAACGTATTAATGCTGCTGGCGTCACCCTGCTCTGCGTAAATATCATAATTGAGCAACGCGCCGCCCGCGGAGGAGGCCGTCGGGGCAGTTTCTGCGGGTGGGTTAAGCTGGGTGGTGGCAAGGTCGAGTTCACTTAGTGGTACGGTTAGCGCCAGCGTTTGCAGTTGTTTATTGTAGTCAACGTTCAGCTGCGCAATATCATACAGCCCGACAGGCTGAGTAGTTTCCTCTGGTAGACGAAAACCCAGCGTGCGTAGGGTATTGGCACTGGCGTACAGCTTTTCGTTTTCATAGCCAAAATGAACCAATCCAGCGGCATTGCCGTTGACCGTCACGTCGAGATATAAATCGACTCCGGGCAAGGGGGACTCATCACGAATAATGCCCGTGTCCGTTGGGGTGTTTGTCTGTGCGTGCACGCAGGCCATTCCCGAGAGTAAGGCCCCATTAAGTACGCCATATTTCACCACAAGCCAGAGCCAGTCAGAGTTCTTGTACTGTTTTTTGGCCATTGACCGTGACTTCAACTTTTCCGCCGTAATGAGTATCACTGGCTGACGGGGAGACTATCCACCGCATCGTTGAACCTGGAAGAACGTAGCCTAGGGAAGGTGCGAATAAGCAGG
>NZ_SZWV01000055.1:0-1877 GCF_005280945.1 Citrobacter sp. wls718 | reverse complement strand
GGAAATATAGGGGCCAATCCATCGCCCATCATCTCGCCATTTTGCAATTGTTGTACCAGTTGCGCATGAACAGATTCAATCTGCCCAATTGTTGATTCATCAACCGTTTCAACTTTTTCCAGGAACAGCAGGAACTTCACTACGGCGAAAAGTGCGGGTTCAACCTCAACTTCGGCCCGTCCAATCAGATCCAGGCAAAACAGGCTCAGTACCCGATGCACTGCCGAAAGCGGTTTCGCGGCATTGGACTTTTGTTGCAACGTGGTGCGCTCATTAAATCTCATCGCATCCGGTTCGCTCAGCAATAGCCTGACCACTTCCGGGCATGAAATATTCAGTGAATGGTGTACATCATTTTTATAGGTACGATAAGAACGGGGATAAATTGCGCAGGTTTTACTCAGTGCATTTGCCCCTAACTGTTTATGCACCATGCATAGCTTATCATCACCAAAATACGGGCAGTTGCCGGACTCAGGTGCAAATGTAATCACTCCCCAGTTAAGCGTGTCCTTTTTAACCAGCCGAATACTTTCTTTCGCAATGGTCTTGATTAATAGATCTTTATTCGTCAGATATTTTTTTACCGTTGGTTTGTCAACTGCGATTACCCACTCTTTGCAGCAATGGTCGCGACAATCGCTACCCACACAATTGAACGCCGCGACAAAGGCAGGTTCAGTAATTAAAATTTCTTTCATTACGTTTGCTCCGGTAAAAAAAATCAAGGTGACTTTCGCCACCTTGATTGTACTCACTGTCTTGAAAAGCTATCGTCAGATTAACGCAGTAAAGAGAGCACGTTTTGCGTAGTCTGGTTAGCCTGGGCCAGAACGGAGGTACCTGCCTGCTGCAGGATCTGCGCACGAGACATGTTAGAAACTTCAGTCGCGTAGTCGGAGTCTTCGATACGGCTACGGGCAGCAGACAGGTTGTTTACTGTGTTACCGAGGTTGGTGATCGCTGATTCAAAGCGGTTTTGCACCGCACCCAGTGAGCTACGCTGTTTATCAACTTCAGCCAGAGCCTTATCAATAGCATCCAGTGGGTTTGCCGTGCTGCCATTCTTCATGGTTTTAGCATCAAGGTTTGCACCATCAAGGGTAAATGTTGCTTTGCCTGTAGCCATATCAATGACAGCATCTGAAGGATTCAATGCAATATATACCGTCTGTGCTTTACCTTCTTCAAGCGTCAATCCATTTTTCGCAGCAGCCTCAACATCAGCTTTGTCTAATGTGTTCTTGAAAGATATTTCAGCGAATAAATTACCGTTTTTATCAACACGAGCTGTCGTTGTTGGAGCATTAATATTCCCAGCTGCAACGCCTGTAGCAGTTGCAATTTGAGCTGCAGTCACCCCCCCAACTTCAGTAGATTTGACTGCCGTTGTTTTACCCCAAATATCAGCATAACCAGCAGAACCAGCTGTACCGATGGCTACTGGATCTCCGTTCGGGCCAGAGACGTTAAAACCAGCCAGTTTCAGCGTACTTGCTGTAACTTCATTCAGTTTAATATCAATGGTTTCATTGTCATTAGCACCAACCTGAATCGACAGGGTCTGGGACTTAGACAGAACATTGGTACCGTTGAACTGAGTTTGAGCTGATACGCGGTCAATTTCGGCCAGACGCTGTTTGATTTCATCCTGGATAGAGGACAGGTCAGAACTGGAGTTGGTGCCGTTCTGAGACTGCACGGTCAGCTCACGCACACGCTGCAGGTTGTTGTTGATTTCGTTTAGAGCACCTTCAGTGGTCTGCGCGATAGAGATACCATCGTTAGCGTTACGGGATGCCTGAGTCAGACCTTTGATGTTAGCAGTGAAACGGTTAGCAATCGCCTGGCCAGCAGCATCGTCTTTCGCGCTGTTG
>NZ_SZWV01000056.1:77917-84791 GCF_005280945.1 Citrobacter sp. wls718 | reverse complement strand
TCAGTAAGTTGGCAGCATCACCGGCGAGGTGCTGTTTAAGCTTAACCCAGGGCGTTATCAGGCGAGGGTTGACCGCCTGAAAGCCGACATTGTCACGGCACAGCATAAAGAGCAGGCGCTGGTTGCGCAGTTAGATGAAATGAAAGCGAACACGCAGCAGAAAAAGGCCACGCGTGACAAGTTGGCAAAAGATTACCAGCGTTACGCGCAGGGTAGCCAGGCGAAGGTAAATCCTTTTTCTGAACGCGATATCGATGCGGCACGGCAAAACTATCTGGCGCAGGAAGCGTCGGTAAAATCGTCCCTCGCAGAGCAACAGCAAATACAGAGCCAGTTAGACAGCATGGTGATGGGTGAGCATTCACAAATTGCCAGCCTGAAAGCCCAGCTGGCGGAAGCAGAATTTAACCTCGATCAAACCGTGGTTCGTGCGCCCAGCGATGGCTATGTTACCCAGGTGCTGATCCGACCGGGCACCTATGCCGCTGCGCTGCCGATGCGTCCGGTGATGGTGTTTATCCCGGATCAAAAACGACAGATTATTGCCCAGTTCCGCCAAAACTCACTTCTGCGACTGGAGCCAGGTGACGAAGCTGAAGTGGTATTTAACGCGCTACCGGGGAAAGTTTATAGCGGAAAACTGGCCGCGATTAGCCCGGCGGTTCCGGGGGGTACGTATCAGTCGAACGGCGCGTTGCAATCCTTAAACTCCACGCCGGGTTCGGAAGGGGTGATCGCCACGATTGAACTGAATGAGAATGTGGACGTCAACGCGTTGCCTGATGGTATTTACGCTCAGGTCGCGGTGTATTCGGACCATTTCGCCCATGTATCAGTGATGCGTAAGGTCCTGTTACGCATGACCAGTTGGGTGCATTACCTGTATCTCGACCACTAGGTGCAGACTATTTTACTTACTCAGGTGGCTGTTGTAGCACCTGAGTAAGCTGCTCGCGAATCTCCGCCAACATCTCATCCAGAATAAACTGCACTCGCCAGGGTTGGTATTCACGCTTACGGAAAATCGCGACCAGATCCAGCCACCACTCGTGCTGTTCAGAGAAGCACGGAACCAGCGCCCCAGCCTCAATATCAAGTTGAACGCTTTCATTGGGCGCAAAAACAATGCCCAGATGATTACGTGCCAGCGCCAGCGCGGATTGTGTATTATCGCAGACGTAATTTCCTGTCACCCGATAGTCATGCATCTCCTTGCCACCGGCTGAATTGAATCGCCAAATATTGGCGTCATCAATCATCATTGAATCAATCAAAATACAGGAATGTTGCTCCAGTTCTTCAGGGCTACTGATGGGGTGTTTATCGAGATATCCCTGGCTGGCAAAAGCCGTAACCGCATATTTAGTAATGAAACTGGCAACCAGTGTTTCATCTTTGGGATGTGCGTAGGAAATTAAAACATCACAATCATCAGGGAATTCGACCCCTTCATAAAATGCTTTACGTTCCAGGTTATAGGTTTTCAGCGAGAGGCTAATTCCACCAATATTCTGAATTTTTGCAATAACATGTTGCGATAAGTAAGCAATAATTCCCGTCGGTGCATATACCGTGACCCGACCACGTTTTTCATGCTTATAATCGGCAATAAAATTGTTCAGCTGCTCGTTTCTGTCTAACATGTCATTGATGTAGGGTAGCAACGCGGTGCCAAAGGGCGTCAGGGTAAGTTGTCGGGTGGTTCTGTCAAACACCTTTAATCCAACTTTTGATTCAAAATCAGCAAGATATTTGCTGACGTTGGCCTGCGCAATGCCGAGTACGGTTGCTGCATGGCTGATGTTTTCACTGGCAGCAATGACCGAAATAATTTTTAGTTCCCGGTGTTTGAGTTGTAATTTGTTCATCGCTGAATTCAATATATATATGATTTTATATATTACTATATAAATATGCGTCTTGCACTGATGAAATTGTAAGCATTATTATGCGCCTGCTTTGTAGCTTATTTTAAAATGGAAAGTTGGCATGTTAATTAAACGCAATATTGCGGCGCTAGTTGCTTTGTCTTTTATGGCAAGTGCATCAGCCGCAGAGTTTTCTCTTGGCGGTGGGGCTGTATATAACGAATCTCCTTATCGTGGATACAATGAAAATGTCCATGCAGTACCGCTTATCAGTTATGAAGGCGAATCATTTTATTTTAGGCAAACAACGCTAGGTTATATTCTGTCGAAGAGTGAAAGTAATGAATTTAGCATTACTGCTTCGTGGATGCCGCTTGAGTTTGACCCTGGCGATAACGACGATCATGCGATGAAGCAGCTCGACAAGCGTGACGCAACCGCAATGGCGGGGGCCGCATGGTATCACCATGAGAAATGGGGCAGCGTGAAAGTCTCTGCCGCAGCGGATGTAATGGACAACAGCAGCGGTTGGGCTGGCGAAGTTTCTCTGTTCCGTCCAATGCCGATGGGCAAGCTGACGCTGACGCCGTCCATTGGTGTGCTCTACTACGATGAAAAATTCAACGAATATTACTACGGCATCTCAGGCAATGAGTCTCGCCGTAGCGGGTTATCTAGCTATTCCCCAGGCGATAGCTGGACACCGTATGCCGGTCTGTCCGCAAAATATGCGTTAACCGCTAACCTGACACTGCTGGCCAGCGCCAACTATAGCGTGCTGCCAGATGATATTAAGGATAGCCCAATGGTTGATCGCGATGACAGCTTCACTTTCCTGTCAGGGGTGAGCTGGCGTTTCTAATTCTCACCCGTTTGTCCTCATGGAAGAGGGCAATTTTTTCATGATGTTTTGACGGATGGCGCCAACAGTCGCCATCCGTCATATCATTACTGCTCGTTGACCCAAATCCGCATTTCACCTTCACCACGGTTCGCCCAGCTAAACCACGGAATAAACGTCAGCGTATGCGTTTGCCGGGAAGCGGGGGAGACATCGTAGTGCCACAACGATTGCTGCGTGGCATCATCAGCGCTTTGCTTCACCCCTTCCGTTTGAATCAGTATTTTATGGCTGAATAGCCCTTTCCCCTCAAAGACCCTGAATTCACTCTCTTTGGGCAGCCACAGGTTATGCAATTCCTCGCCGTTATCCGCCTGCTCCAGACAATAGACTAACGGTCCACGTTGAATGGCAACTTTACCGGCAACATGGCGAACCAGCGGATTGCCGTATACCCGACGCACCGGCATCGGGAGCGTCAGGCTCAGCGTATCCCCTTCTTGCCAGGTGCGGGTTATGTGCAAATAGCCTTTGTGAACATCCTGCTCGACCGGCAGACCGTTCAGCATGACCTGCGGCGCGGAGCACCAGTCCGGCAGGCGTAGTGCCAGGGTGTGGTGTACTGGCTGCACGGAATCAATGGTGATATTAACCTGCTCATGCCACGGATAATCTCCGCTAATGCGGAGTTTCAGCGTCCCGTTTTCAACGGGTATTTCCATGCTGTTGCCCACATACATATTGATATACAGCGCGTCCTGGCGCGGCGTGTAGAGGTAATGGCCAATCGACGTTAACACGCGCGCGATATTCGGTGGGCAGCAGGCGCAGCCAAACCAGCGCTGGCGAATGGGCTTCACGTGGTCATAAATATGGTTAAATTTTAGAGATTTAGGATGCACTTCCAGCGGGTTAACGTAGAAAAAGTGTTTTCCGTCAAGCGCCATACCACCCAGTACGGTGTTATACAGTGCGCGTTCCATTACGTCGGCGTACTGACTATCGGCCTCCATCTCCAGCATCCGGCGGGCGAACATCATCAGACCAATAGAGGCGCAGCTTTCCGCATACACAGAGTCGTTGGGCAGATCGTAGTCGCTGCTAAATGCCTCGCCGCTGCTTTGCGAGCCGATCCCGCCGGTAATGTACAGCTGGCGCTGGGCCATATTGTTCCACAGTCGCAGGCAGTCCTGGCGCTTGCCTTCGTCCTGGCTTAAGCGTGCCAGGTGGGCCACACCGGTCATCAGGTAGACAAAGCGCACGGCGTGACCGATGGCGGTTTGCTGTTCAGATATTGGCTGGTGCGCCTGGCTGTAAGGCTTGTCTTTCACCATCCACGCCGGGCCGTAGGTGTGCCAGTAGGAGGTGCGACCGCGTTTTTCGTACTCTTCATCGTAGAAATGCGGCTGTGTGCCACGCTGCTCAACAAAATAATTTACCAGCGTCATATACCGTGGTTGCTGCGTGACTTCATACAATCGCATGAGCGCCAGCTCAATTTCCGGGTGTCCGGGATAGCCATGCAGCTGGTTTTCACCGGGTCCAAAAACGTTGTCGATATGGTCTGCTAGACGACATACCACCTCCAGTAAGCGGCGTTTTCCCGTCGCCTGAAAGAAGGCCACACCCGCTTCTATCATGTGACCCGCGCAGTACAGCTCATGACATTCGGCCAGATTCGTCCAGCGTTCTTCAGGGGCCTTCACCGTAAAATAGGTGTTGAGATAGCCATCTTCGCACTGGGCGGCGGCGACCAGTTCAATCACCTCATCGGCGGTTTTTTCCAGCTCGGTATCCGGTTTCTGACACAGCGACCAGGCCACGGCCTCCAGCCATTTGGCCACGTCGCTATCCTGAAAAACCATGCCGTAAAACTCACCGGATTGCTGGCCCGCAGCAATGCGGAAATTCTCGATAGCGTGGCTGGGATCGGCTTCTGCAATGCGGTCATTGAGCGCATCCCACTGATAGGGGATCACCACGTCGCGCACCAGTTGCTGGTATTGTCCGAGGAACGGATCGTTGACCGTGAGCTTATGCAGGTCGACTTCCTGTGCGTTCATTTCGTGCTCCTTAAGGCTGTACATGACGCTGACGCAGATCGGTAGCAATGCGCGACATCATCGGGTTATTGAGTTTGCAAAGGCGGATAGACAGCGCCAGCAGTAAGTGGAACAGGGCGGGCAGCAGCGTCTCCATGGCGGTAATACCTTGCAGCGAACTGGCGGTTTGGTTGCCAGCGCCAGGCTGATAGGCGACAAAAATAAACAACACGCTGATGATCCCGGCACTGGAGGCCCAGGCCAGCTTGATGAAAAACAGGTTGAAGGCGAAATTCATGCCGGAGGAACGCACGCCGGTTTTCCATTCGCCGTAATCATCAGCAAAGGCCATCAGCGAGAAGTGCAGCGGCAGCGTGAAGCCGAGAATAATGCCGTTGCCGAGAATCACCGCCAGCCATAACGTCTGGTGCGCTGGACCGGTTGGCAGGAACCACATTAACGCTGCCAGCGCCGCCAGTACCAGGTTGGTGTAGTAATAGAGTTTGACGGTGTCGATGCGTCGCGTCAGCGGGCTAACCACCACCGAACCGATGATCGAAGCGAAGGTGACCATGGTGAAAAACAGCGAGGTGTAAGCGGTACTGCCTTCCAGCACGTAGGTAATGAAGTACATGTACCCGCCGCCACGAATATTAAAGACATTGATCAGCAGGAAGGACATCACCAGCATCAGCAGCAGTTGGTCATTTTTACGCAGTCCGCCGATGTGTTCGCGCAGCGTAAATTTCCCCATCATCGCCAGCGGTACCCGCTCGCGCACCCAGAAGAAACAGCACAGGAACATGACGACTGCGATGGCACACAGGATGCCCACGCCAAACTGATAACCCTGCGCGGCGTTGCCCTGACCGAGTATCTCCACCATCCACGGCAGGCCGACGGAGACTAAAAAACCGGCGACACCGCACAGCACAAAGCGCCAGGACTGGCAGGCGATCACTTCATTGTGGCGCGTCGTCATGGTGTTGATCAGCGCACAATACGGCACATTGATCGCGGTATAGCCGACGGAAAGCAGCAGATAGGTGCCAAATGCCCAGGCGATTTTTACCCCCATGCTGGCGTCCGGGACGGTAAAGGTCAGAACGCCAATAATGCCGATGGGAACGGCCACCCACAGCTGCCATGGGCGAAAGCGTCCCCAGCGGCTTTGCGTGCGGTCGGCGAGGACACCCATGATCGGGTCAGAAACCGCGTCAAATACGCGCAGGGCAATAAACAAGGTGCCGACCAGTGCGGGCGTTAAGCCAAACACATCAGTATAGAAAAAAGTCAGGAAGTTCATGATCAGGCAGGTAATAACGGTCCCGCCTGCATCGCCTAATCCGTAACCTATTTTTTCACGCAGAGATAATTTGTCGTCTTGTGCACGTTGTGCCAAATCGTTGGTCGTAATCGGAGCCGAAGTCATAAATAACTCCCGGAGAGGATGTTCAGAAAGTACCCCGCTACATTGCGGGCTTTTATTGTGTCATTTGCAAAGTACGTTATTTATTCTGCACCAAATACACAGACCAACAAGGGAAGGGAAAAGTATAAAAAGATGACAATTCCGACTTAATTGAAAAAGTGTGATTTCGATCCGGCGAGATACTATTTTATCGTGAATAATCAAAGATGAAGGCAGGTTTTTTAGGGTGCTAAAAGCGGGAAATTGAATAGTTATGCTTGAATTATCCATGTCACTTCCGATTAAAGTACAAAATGGCGGGCTGTTTATTTCTCGTGGCGTGGGAAGTCATCCGGCGCGGCAACTTCATTCCTGGGAAATTATCTTTGTCGAAAAAGGGACATTAACGATTCGTGAAGGGAACGCTATTTTTAGCGTGCAGGCTGGAGAGAGTTTGCTGCTGTGGCCGCAGCGTTTACATGTCGGCGTGGAACAATTTCCGCCCGATTTAAAATTTTATTGGCTGCATTTTGAAGTGAAGTCCGGTGAGCGTGTTTCACCGCCTGAAGCGCTGCTTTCGATCCCGCAACAGACTCGGGTGAATGAGCCACAATATATTATTTCGCTGTTTCGCCAGTTTTTACGTGAGCAGGAGAATATCCATCGCAGCGTTGCGCTGGAGCTGATCCTGTTGCTGATTTTGCAGCAAATA
>NZ_SZWV01000056.1:57152-77878 GCF_005280945.1 Citrobacter sp. wls718 | reverse complement strand
GCCAGCGAACAACCTGCCGATACGCCCGGTAATGCGCTGGCGTGGAAAGCGCAGCAAATGATACATACGCAGTTCCATTTACCCCTATCAGCCTCATTGCTGGCGAAAGAACTGCATTGCAATGCAGACTATCTGGGGCGTGTATTCCGGGGTGTTTTTCGGCTGACGTTAACCGAAGCGCTGCATCGCCAGCGGGTGAGGGCGGCAGAAAAGCTGTTGATCAGTGATTCGCTGTCGCTGACCGAGGTGGCGTTTAAATGTGGATTTAACGACGTGGGGTATTTTCGCAAAATTTTCCGTACGCACACCAGCCTGACCCCGGCGGCGTGGAAGCGCCGTTACTGCAAAGAGCATATTAATTCGGCGTAGTTGCCCCTGCCTGGCTCACACACCTGACAAAATTCCACCGTTTCCCCTGTCCGATCAAAGCGGTGGGGGCCCGCTCTCTGGCACTCTGTGGTTTTAACGGCGACGGAGAAGGCAATGAACGGGTTTATTATGGCGGATGCGGCGAAATGCATTGGATGTCGAACCTGCGAAGTGGCCTGCGTCGTCGCGCATCAGGAAAACCAGACGTGTGAGACGGTCTCCTCCGGGGCATTTATCCCGCGTATTCGGGTGATTAAAGACGACGCGTTTACCACGGCGGTAACGTGTCATCAATGCGAAGACGCACCTTGTGCGAATGCCTGCCCGACCACCGCTATTCGCCGCGAACATGGGCATATCTTCGTGGAACAGGCACGCTGCATTGGCTGTAAGAGCTGTATGCTGGCCTGTCCGTTTGGGGCCATGAATGTGGTTGCACAGCGCTCGCGGGTGCAGGCGGTTAAATGTGATTTGTGCTGGCATCGTGAAACGGGCCCGGCGTGTGTAGAATCCTGCCCGACCCGTGCGTTGCAATGCGTTGACGCCGCAAAAATTCAGCAGCAGCGTTTGCGTTCACAGCCGTTGTAATGCGTGACCCGACCGGTTAGGCGGTCGGGTTTGCCATCAGCCTTCACGCCAGGCGCGTTCTATCTCTTCAGCCAGAATCTTCACGCCAGCCTCGATTTTCTCCGGCTCCGGAACGTAGTTCATCCGCATGCACTGGTGGGTGTGCGGCCACGGCTTGTCCAGCCCCGGGAAGAAGTAATCACCGGGAACCATCAACACGCCGCGTGCTTTCAGGCGCTGATACAGCAGCTCGGTGGTGATAGGCAAGTCCTTGAACCACAGCCACAGGAAAATCGCCCCTTCTGGTTTATGGATCAGGCAGCGCTCTTCGGATAAGTAACGGCGAATGATCGCCACGGTCTCCTGAACGCGCTGATAATAAAACGGCTTGATCACGGTCTCCGACAGGCGCAGGAGATCGTTGCGTTTAATCATCTCGCACATGATAGCCGGACCCATACCGCCAGGGGCAAGGCTGATGATGCCGTTCATGTTGGTGATCGCGGTGATGATTTTTTCATTGGCGATAATAATACCGCAGCGCGAGCCCGGCAGCCCGAGCTTGGAAAGGCTCATGCACAGTACAATGTTGGGGTTCCACAGCGGACGGGCTTCGCTAAAGATAATGCCGGGGAACGGGACGCCATAGGCATTATCAATGACCAGCGGAATACCGTGCTGATTGGCGAGACGGTCCAGCTTCAATAACTCTTCGTCAGTAATCACATTGCCTGTCGGGTTGGTGGGGCGCGACACGCAAATCATGCCGGTCTCTTCGCCAATGTGCAGGTGTTCAAAGTCAACGTGATACTTAAACTGACCTTCCGGCAGCAGCTCGATATTCGGGCGTGCAGAGACGAAGAGCTCCTCTTCCAGCCCGGAATCGGCATAGCCAATGTATTCCGGTGCCAGTGGGAACAGGACTTTTCGGGTGGTCCCGTCGGCGCGACGTCCGGCGAAAAGATTGAATAAGTAGAAAAACGCGCTCTGACTGCCATTTGTCAGTGCAATATTTTGTGGTTCGATATCCCAGCCCAGCTTCTCGCGCAGCAGCGTGGCCAGTTCGGCCAGTAGCTCGGTTTTCCCTTGTGGACCGTCATAATTACAAAGCGCATCAGTGACTTTGCCGTTTTCCAGCATCTCGGCTAGCAGAGACTGGAAGTACTCCTGCATCTGTGGGATTTGCGCCGGGTTACCGCCGCCAAGCATGATCGCGCCGGGCGTACGTAAACCGTCGTTGAGGTCCTCCATCAGGCGGGTGATGCCTGAATGGCGGGTAAATTTGTCGCCAAAAAGTGAGAATGTCATAGCAGGTGGTCTGTCGAGCTGAGTAATAAAGTGGCTAACCATAGCGCTACCTATGGCGGGGTGCAAATCAGGCCTGTGAGACTAAATTGACGTTTTGTGCTACACATTTGTAACAGGGTGGTGTTTTATTTTGCATAACGCTTCTCGCCCCACCGGGTACGAGAAGCCAGGGGGGATTAGGGCTGACCTGCCCAAATGACCATCACTTTGTCGTCACCGTGCTCGCGGGAAAATCCGTATCCTTGTTTCAACGTCAGCGTGGTTTGTTTACCAGCGCCGATGGCGGCATGTCTGGCCCTGAACTGGCTGATTTTCTGCCAGTGTGCGACGCTGGCGGCCGATTTACCGCTGACATCCTGCCAGTTCATATCGGATCGCGTGCCTTGTAAAGGGTCTGAGCCGGTCGGGCCGAAAGGACGCGCGGATTCGTCACCGTAAAACAGCTGCACCGCGCCCGGTGCCAGTAGCAACAGCTCGGCGGCTTTATCTCCACCTTCGCGGAACAGGCGCGTGTCGTGCGATGAGAGATAGCTCAGGACGTTAAAATCCTGCAATTTATCCGCCATCTGCTGCCAGGTGAGATCCATATTGGCCAGGCAGTCGACGGCGCTGGCCGCCTGCTCTTGATAATCAAAATTGATCATCGCATCAAAGCCGTGGCGGTAATACTCACTGCGCATAACGCCGTGACCCCAGGCTTCGCCGGTCATCCAGAAGGGTTTATCATCCAGCGCTTTGTCCGGGTTGGCTTTCTTCCATTCGGCCAGCGCTGCGCTGGCCTGGGTTTTCAACTGCTGCCAGGCGGGAAGTTCGACGTGCTTGGCGGTATCGACTCGAAACCCGTCAATCCCGTAGTCGCGCACCCACTGACTGAGCCAGTGGGTCAGATAATCTCGTGGCGCGTAGCCCGCAATGGCTTTGGCGTGGGTATCCGGTTTGTTGCTGTAAAACACCGGTAGCCCGGAAGGCGTGTTGGACTCGGTTTTCAGATCGGGCAGGAAGGCCAGCGACATCGTCAGGTCGTCAAAACCGGGGCTGTCGTAGTCGCCGATGTCGGTACGGATCCAATTTTTCCCCCACCATTTTTCCCAGGCGGCTTTATCACTGAAATTGATGTAATCATTAAAGCTGTGCCAGCTCTGTCCGGCGGCGGGCTTCCAGTCCGTCCAGTGTTCACCGAGCGTATGTTTCAATTCATCGCCCGATAAATATAACGCGCCAAACTGATAAGCCTGCATATCGGCCAGCGTCGCGTAACCGGCATGGTTCATCACCACATCGAACAGAATGCGGATACCGCGCTGGTGAGCGCCATCGACCAGCGCACGCAGATCGGCCTTGTTGCCCATATTGGCATCAAGCGTGGTCCAGTCTTGCGTGTAATAACCGTGATAGGCGTAGTGGGGGAAATCCCCTTTGGTGCCACCACCTACCCAGCCGTGAATCTGCTCAAACGGAGCGCTGATCCACAGGGCGTTAACGCCTAACTGTTGCAGATAGTCGAGTTTGCCGGTGAGGCCACGTAAATCGCCACCGTGAAACGTCCCAATCTCCTGCATGCCGTCGTTGTGGCGACCGTAGCTGTGGTCATTGGTCGGATCGCCGTTTTGAAAGCGATCCGTCAGTACGAAATACACTGTGGCGTTATGCCAGTCGAAGGGGGCAGGGGCGTCCGTTTCTGCGCGTTCAAGCAGTAATAGCCCGTTGCTACTGGCTGCGGGTTGGAGGGTGATTTGACCGTGCTTAACCATTGCCGTCTGCTGGCTGTAGTAATCACGTACCACGGCACCTTCAGGGAAAGTCTGACTCACATCCAGCGTCAGCGGTGAGCCATCCCATTTCGGACACTGGCGAATCAGGTTGCTCACCGGCTCAACGGCGGATGCTAGTGACAGCATCAACGTAGGCGTTCCGGAGCGGGTATCCACTTCCAGCGTGTAACTACCGTCTTTGAATAAACGCCACTGTGGTGGCTCGCCTGTGCAAGGTTTTAGCGACAGCATCTGGTTGAGTTTAATGGTTTCGGCAGGCTGCCAGCACTGTTGGTCAAAATTTAGTATTAAAGGACGGGTACCCTTCGTCAACGTTGCATGGCTGACAAACTTACCCGTACCCTCCACTTCGAAGGTGGGGAACCCTTGAGAAGTCCATGACGAGGCGATGGTGATGCCTGGCATAAGCGCCAGCGCAAAGGCGGCAAGTTTCATAACGCTGTCCTGAATGCTGCGATTTTAGCCAGTTTGCCAGCGAATTACGGTCGGAGACTCATCCTTTGGGTGGATTCCGCCAGGATGAGACGTGAGGGTGAGCGATCGTGCGCAAAAAACGGCATTATTTTGCGATAACACCCGCATTTTCTTCGAATTAATACCAATCTTAACCGTTAGCGCGTGACATAGTTTCGGAATTGGACTATTCCTTTGGGTGCTCTTGACGGCTATTTTTGCTATGATTTGAGATTCATCTCTCATTTTTATGAAAAATATAAGGTGTTGGAATGTATAAATCCGACCAGGAGACCTAATGATATTGACTCCCATTCGACGATATGGGGCCATGATTCTAATGTTACTCACCATTGCATTTTCCGGTGAGGTGCTGGCAAAGACACACACGGCAACAACGAGTCAGAAGCCCCAGGCAACCAAGACAAGTAATACACAGGTAAGCAGTAAACAAGAGTATTCTCGCAATAGTGCAAAGAGTAGTTCACTTCCTGATTTGCGAAAATACCCTTCCGGAACACCAAGGAAAAAAGCGTTTCTCCGGACGGTTATGCCTTACATTACTAGTCAAAATGCGGCCATTACTGCTGAACGTAACTGGCTGATTTCAAAGCAGTACCAGAATCGCTGGTCGCCGAGCGAGCGAGCGCGCATGAAAGATATCGCCAAACGCTACAAGGTGAGCTGGTCTGGCAACACGCGTAAAATTCCGTGGAACACGCTGCTTGAGCGCGTGGATATTATCCCTACCAGTATGGTGGCAACCATGGCTGCGGCAGAAAGCGGCTGGGGTACGTCGAAGCTGGCACGTAGCAACAATAATCTGTTTGGCATGAAATGTGTCAAAGGTCGTTGCACCAATGCGCCGGGTAAGGTGAAAGGCTACTCTCAGTTTGACTCGGTGAAAGAGTCAGTGACGGCTTACGTCATTAATCTGAATACACATCCGGCATACTCTTCCTTCCGTAAGTCACGCGCTCAGCTGCGTAAAACCGATCAGGAAGTCACCGCCACGGCGATGATTCATAAGCTGAAGGGGTATTCCACCCAAGGGAAGAGCTACAACAACTATCTGTTCGCGATGTACCAGGATAACCAGCGCTTAATTGCAGCGCATATGTAATTCCTGCGCCTGATGGCGCTACGTTTATCCGGCCAACACGATGACTCGTCGGCCGGATAAGGCGCAGTCGCCATCCGGCAACACATCACATCAGCACTTCGCTGTTCACATCGCGGTATTCTTTTGGCGTCGTGTCGTACTCTTTCTTGAACACCGAATAGAAATACTGCAGAGACGGATAACCGCACATCTGTGAAATCTCGTTGATGGAAAGCGTGGTTGAAATCAGCAGGCTGCGCGCTTTCTCCAGCTTTTCGGCATGGATCACCGCATGAATGGTCTCCCCGACCTCCTCTTTAAAACGCTTCTCCAGATTCGACCGTGAAATCCCCACTGAATCCAGTACCTGTTCGACCTTGATGCCCTTACAGGCATGGTTGCGGATGAAGTGCATCGCCTGAATAACGGCCGGATCGGTAAGTGAACGGTAGTCGGTTGAACGACGTTCCACGACGCGTACCGGAGGGACCAGAATGCGTTGTAGCGTCGGCTCTTCGTTCGCCAGCACGCGGTGCAGGAGTTTTGCGGCCTGATAGCCCATCTGACGAGCACCCTGAGCAACGGATGATAACGCCACGCGCGACAGGTAGCGGGTCAGTTCTTCGTTATCAATGCCAATGACGCACAGTTTCTCCGGTACCGGAATATGCAGATGTTCACAGGCCTGCAAAACGTGCCGTGCACGCGCGTCGGTGACGGCGATAATCCCGGTTTGCGGCGGCAGAGTTTGCAGCCAGTCGGCTAACCTGTTTTGTGCGTGTTGCCAGTTTTCTGGTGCAGTTTCCAGGCCCTGATAGACCACGCCACGGTACTTTTCTTTCGCTACCAGTTGGCAAAAGGCATATTCACGCTCCTCGGCCCAGCGTTTGCCGCTGGAAGGTGGTAGACCGTAAAATGCAAAGCGGTTCACCCCTTTTTCTTTCAAATGCAGAAAGGCGCTTTCAACCAATGCGTGGTTATCGGTGGCAATGTAGTGGACCGGTGGATAATGTTCAGCAAGATGGTAAGAACCCCCGACGCCAACGATGGGGACATCGACATCGGCAAGTAATTGCGCAATGTCATCGTCGTCATAATCGGCAATAACACCGTCGCCTAACCAGTCTTTAATATTATCAATACGCGCGCGAAAATCTTCCTCGATGAATATATCCCATTCAGATTGCGACGCTTGCAAATATTCACCCACGCCCTCAACCACCTGGCGGTCGTAGGCTTTATTGGCATTAAATAAAAGAGTGATACGGTGACGTTTATCAAACATAAGAGCCTGTCCTGGAAAGGGTGAATATGGGCCTGTCGATACTACCAAAACCGTGGATAATGCTGCCTGATTATGTGTGACAAATTTTTGATTTGCGTAGCGCTACGCAAAACTCACATACCCTAAGCGGGAAGGCAATTGTCATATCTTATCCGCGGATTATGGTTTTTAGTTTATTCATCAGGTTTCGATCCCGATCGTCTTTTTATTTCTTTATTTAGCGCGTTTTTTTGGGAGCCAGCGCACATTTGGGTATTCTCTTAATAGCGGTGTGAAATAACGTAATTGAGCAATAAATCAGGAAATTCCAGTATGGCGATATCGCAGTTTACTTGCCGTATTACCTGATTATGGAGCTTATTATGCAGGCTTATTTTGACCAACTCGACCGTGTTCGTTTTGAAGGGACAAAATCCACTAACCCGCTCGCATTTCGCCATTACAATCCTGATGAGAAAGTGTTAGGCAAGCGTATGGAAGATCACCTGCGTTTTGCCGCCTGCTATTGGCACACTTTCTGCTGGAATGGTGCAGACATGTTCGGCATGGGGGCCTTTGACCGCCCATGGCAGCAACCCGGTGAAGCGCTGGCGCTGGCGAAACGCAAAGCGGATGTGGCGTTTGAGTTTTTCCACAAGCTGAACGTGCCTTACTACTGCTTCCATGATGTAGATGTCTCGCCTGAAGGTGCTTCGCTGAAAGAGTACAAAAACAACTTCGCGCAGATGGTTGATGTGCTGGGCGCTAAACAGGAACAAAGCGGCGTGAAGCTGCTGTGGGGGACGGCAAACTGCTTTACTAACCCGCGTTACGGCGCAGGTGCGGCTACCAACCCGGATCCGGAAGTGTTCAGTTGGGCGGCCACCCAGGTGGTGACTGCCATGGATGCTACGCATAAATTAGGCGGCGAGAACTATGTTCTGTGGGGCGGTCGTGAAGGCTATGAAACCCTGCTTAATACCGATCTGCGTCAGGAACGCGAGCAGATTGGCCGTTTCATGCAACTGGTGGTTGAGCACAAACACAAAACCGGTTTTCAGGGGACTTTGCTTATCGAACCGAAGCCGCAGGAGCCGACCAAACATCAGTACGACTACGATGCGGCGACCGTTTACGGCTTCCTGAAACAGTTCGGCCTGGAAAAAGAGATCAAACTGAATATCGAAGCTAACCACGCCACGCTGGCTGGCCACTCGTTCCACCACGAAATCGCCACCGCAATCGCGCTGGGCCTGTTTGGCTCTGTCGATGCCAACCGCGGAGATGCGCAGCTGGGCTGGGATACTGACCAGTTCCCGAACAGCGTGGAAGAGAATGCGCTGGTGATGTACGAAATCCTGAAAGCGGGTGGTTTCACCACGGGTGGCCTGAACTTTGATGCCAAAGTGCGTCGCCAGAGCACCGATAAATACGATCTGTTCTATGGTCATATTGGGGCGATGGACACCATGGCACTGTCGCTGAAAATCGCAGCTCGCATGATTGAAGATGGCGGCCTGGATCAGCGCGTTGCAAAACGTTATGCCGGTTGGAATGGTGAGCTGGGCCAGCAAATTCTGAAGGGCCAGATGACGCTGACCGAAATTGCGCAGTACGCTGAACAACATAATCTGGCGCCGGTGCATCAGAGCGGTCATCAGGAACAGCTGGAAAATCTGGTAAACCATTATTTGTTCGACAAATAACGGATCGTTAAGAACGTTCGTCAGCCCGGATAGCTTTGCGCTGCCGGGCATTTCTTTAAGGAACGATACCCTATGTATATCGGGATAGATCTGGGCACATCAGGCGTAAAGGCCATACTGCTGAATGAGCAGGGTGATGTTGTGGCCTCGCAGACGGAGAAGCTCACGGTTTCGCGTCCTCATCCGCTATGGTCGGAGCAGGATCCTGAACAGTGGTGGCTGGCAACGGATCGCGCCGTCAAAGCACTGGCTCAGCAACATTCACTCAGTGAGGTGAAGGCGCTGGGGATTGCCGGTCAAATGCACGGTGCGACGCTACTTGATAATCAGCAGAAGGTATTGCGCCCGGCGATCCTGTGGAATGACGGACGCTGCGCACAAGAGTGCGAGATACTGGAAAACCAGGTTCCAGAGTCTCGCGGCATCACTGGCAATCTGATGATGCCGGGTTTTACGGCACCCAAATTGCTGTGGGTTCAGCGCCATGAACCGGAGATTTTCCGCCAGGTTGATAAAGTCCTGCTGCCGAAAGATTACCTGCGTTTGCGTATGACCGGGGAATTCGCCAGTGATATGTCTGATGCCGCCGGTACGATGTGGCTGGACGTTGCGAAGCGCGACTGGAGCGACGTCATGCTGGCTGCCTGTCACCTGACCCGTGCGAATATGCCTGCGTTGTTTGAAGGCAGCGAGATTACCGGCACGTTGTTGCCTGCGGTCGCGCAAGCCTGGGGCATGTCCGAGATCCCGGTGATTGCGGGTGGCGGAGATAACGCGGCAGGCGCGGTTGGCGTCGGTATGATGAATGCCGGTCAGGCGATGCTTTCGCTGGGCACGTCCGGTGTTTACTTTGCGGTAAGCGACGGATTCCTCAGTAAACCAGAAAGTGCGGTACACAGTTTTTGTCATGCTTTACCTGAAAGATGGCATCTGATGTCCGTTATGCTCAGTGCGGCATCCTGCCTGGACTGGGCGGCAAAATTAACCGGGCTGAGCAGCGTTCCTGCGCTAATAACTGCGGCACAACAGGCGGATGAGCAGGCTGAACCCGTCTGGTTTTTACCGTACCTGTCGGGTGAACGTACGCCGCATAATAATCCGCAGGCGAAAGGCGTCTTTTTTGGTCTGACGCATCAGCATGGGCCGGCAGAACTGGCGAAAGCAGTGCTGGAAGGCGTGGGATTCGCGCTGGCGGATGGCATGGATGTGGTGCATGCCTGTGGTGTTAAACCGGCCAGCATTACGCTCATTGGCGGCGGGGCGCGCAGCGAGTACTGGCGCCAGATGCTGTCTGATATCAGCGGGTTGCAGCTGGATTACCGTACCGGTGGTGACGTTGGTCCTGCGTTGGGGGCGGCACGTTTGGCACAAATTGCGATGAATTCCGATAAGCCATTATCTGACCTATTGCCTCAACTGGCGCTGGAACAGGCGCATTATCCTGACGCAGATCGCCATGCGCTTTATTTGCAGCGTCGCGAAACCTTCCGTCGTCTCTATCAGCAATTGCTGCCGCTGATGTCATGATCATATTTCCCCTCTGCTAAATGGAGGGGATTTTTATAATCTATGTATTTTTTAAATTAATAATTTACGTGTATGGATTTATTCTGAAAATATAACTTAGTGCTATTTTTCTGTGTTGTCTTTAGTGGGTTATTCATATTGTATCCGTGATGGATAAGGAGATCCCAATGAAGACTACGAGGTTTATGGCATGGCTATTATTCCTTTCGGGTGCACTCATTTACGTTATTGGTTTATGGCGCGCCTGTCCCTTATTGAACGGGAAAGGATACTTTCTGGGTGTCCTGATGACAGGGATGTTTGTGACGTACGCTTACCAGCGTGCTGAAAATAGTAATCAGAATGACGAACACTTTACGCGTGTGTGCCAGATGGTGGCATTGATAACAGTAGGGTTGCTGCTGCTGGGGATGCTGAACGCTCCCTTGTCACTCATCGAAATGGGCGCCTATCCAATGGCATTCTTCGTGTGTTTAGCGGGGCAAATTATGCTGATGCGCCCGCTAAAAGAGTAACGACGGGTGAGTGTTAACTCACCAGTCGGCGTGTATCGATGCGTTGCAGCAGAACCGAAAGTAGCAGGCTGCCCGCCAGCGTGGCGCTGAAAATCCACAGCATATCCAGCGGCGGCCAGTTCTTGAGCTCGATACTGTTAGTGCGCAGCGCATGAATGATCAGCGCGTGGAAGCCATAGATACCCAGTGAGTGGCGGGAAATCAGGCCCAGTACGGGGATAGTGCGTGCGCTAAGGGTGTTTTTGACCAGCGTCAGCAGCGAGACTGCGCAAATAAATACGGCTGGGCCGCAGTAGAGATACCAGGTGTCGGCGAAATTCCCTCGCCAGCGGAGCTCGTATAAGGTTCCGCGAGAGATAACAAAGACGG
Source organism: Citrobacter sp. wls718 (assembly GCF_005280945.1). NCBI lineage: Bacteria > Pseudomonadati > Pseudomonadota > Gammaproteobacteria > Enterobacterales > Enterobacteriaceae > Citrobacter > Citrobacter sp. wls718. The sequence continues at coordinate 66,926 of NZ_SZWV01000056.1, read as the reverse complement.
CGGTGACGCACAGTGCCGCACAGACCCAGGTGAGCGCGCGTTTTTGTGTATTCATCATGCCAATTGCCCTGCCCAGCAAGCCGTACAGGATGTAATAGACCGTGTCGCCGCTGATGTACAGGTTGATGGGCAGCCACTCAACGCCCCCCATTTTTAGCGAGACGGTGTTGGGATTAGCAACGATGCCAAGCACCACCATCAGCGCCAGCAGCATTTTTCCGCTAATACTTTTCACTTGAATCAGCGGTGAGACCAGGTAGATGACGGCGATGGCGAAGAAAAACCACAGGTGATAGAACACCGGTTTTTGCAGCAGATTTTTCAAAGACAGCTCGGCGTTAATCGAGGTGAACAGTGAGATGTAGGCCAGTGCGACGGCGCTATAAAACAGAACGCAGAGCGCAATACGGAGAAAATGTCGCGGCTGGGCGCTGCGCTCGCCAAAGAAAAGAAAGCCTGAAATCATGAAAAACAGCGGTACGCTGACGCGTGAAGCTGAATTGAGCACATTGGCAAGATCCCAGGCTAACGGGCTGACGCTGTGCGCATTGGTGATGTACCAGGTGGTTGTATGGATCATAACCACCATTAAACAGGCTATCCCGCGCAGGTTATCAATCCAGAAAATTTTGGGCTGCATCAGTTCCTCTGTTTCCATTAAAAAAAGTCTGACTGGCATTTCGCGGATGTATCTCACTGGAATAATCTGAGTTTTTACGCTAAAGCTTGTGATGGTCCGATGAGATTCTCAAAATAGGATCCGTTTCCAGACAGTAATAATAATAAGACTGACCCGCAAATCAGAGGGTAATAAAATGATGATGAAGTATTTCTTTCCCGCGATGGCTGCCCTCCTGCTGGCAGGATGCGCGGACCCACAGCCGCCGGCACCGACTCAGAAAGCGCAAAAGGCCAAAGTGAGCTCTTCACGTTCGCTGGATATGGAAGCATTATGCAAAAATGAAGCGGCTGAACGTTATAACACCGGGACGCAGAAAATAGACGTAACCGGCTTCGAACAGTTCCAGGGCAGCTATGAGATGCGTGGTTCTACCTTCCGTAAAGAGAGTTTTGTCTGCTCATTTGACGCAGACGGGCAGTTTTTGCACCTTTCCATGCGCTAAGTTCCTCCTTTTTCCCGTTTCGTACTGTATATCTTGCAGCCAGCGGGTATACTGATCGCTTCCTTTAAATCCACACGTATCCAGCACGAAATAATATGCAAAAGTTTGATACCAGGACCTTCCAGGGCTTGATCCTGACCTTACAGGATTACTGGGCTCGCCAGGGCTGCACCATTGTTCAACCATTGGACATGGAAGTCGGCGCGGGTACTTCTCACCCAATGACCTGCCTGCGCGCGCTGGGGCCGGAGCCGATGGCGACTGCTTATGTGCAGCCTTCTCGTCGTCCGACCGACGGTCGCTATGGCGAAAACCCGAACCGCTTACAGCATTACTATCAGTTCCAGGTCGTCATTAAGCCGTCCCCGGACAACATTCAGGAGCTGTACCTTGGTTCGCTGAAAGAGCTGGGTATGGATCCAACCATTCACGACATCCGTTTCGTGGAAGATAACTGGGAAAACCCAACGCTGGGTGCCTGGGGTCTGGGTTGGGAAGTGTGGCTGAACGGCATGGAAGTGACGCAGTTCACCTACTTCCAGCAGGTTGGTGGTCTGGAATGTAAGCCTGTGACCGGAGAAATCACTTACGGTCTGGAACGTCTGGCGATGTACATTCAGGGCGTAGACAGCGTTTACGACCTGGTCTGGAGCGACGGCCCGCTGGGTAAAACCACTTACGGCGATGTGTTCCATCAGAACGAAGTCGAGCAGTCGACTTACAACTTTGAATACGCTGACGTGGACTTCCTGTTCACCTGCTTCGAGCAGTATGAGAAAGAAGCCCAGCAGCTGCTGGCGCTGGAAAATCCACTGCCGCTGCCTGCTTACGAACGTATTCTGAAAGCCGCCCATAGCTTCAACCTGCTGGATGCGCGTAAAGCCATCTCCGTCACCGAGCGTCAGCGTTATATTCTGCGCATTCGCACCCTGACCAAAGCAGTGGCAGAAGCTTACTATGCTTCCCGTGAAGCCCTTGGCTTCCCGATGTGCAACAAAGACAAATAAGAGGCGGCCATGTCTGAGAAAACTTTTCTGGTGGAAATTGGCACTGAAGAGCTGCCACCAAAAGCACTGCGCAGCCTGGCTGAGTCCTTTGCTGCGAACTTCACTGCGGAGCTGGACAATGCTGGCCTCGCACACGGCAACGTAGAGTGGTTTGCTGCGCCGCGTCGTCTGGCGCTGAAAGTGGCTGCCCTTGCTGAATCGCAACCTGACCGTGAAGTAGAAAAGCGCGGCCCAGCGATTGCCCAGGCGTTTGACGCGGAAGGTAAACCGAGCAAAGCGGCAGAAGGTTGGGCGCGCGGTTGCGGTATCACCGTTGATCAGGCTGAACGACTGACCACCGACAAAGGTGAATGGCTGCTGTATCGTGCGCATGTGAAAGGCGAAAGCGCAGAAACGCTGCTGCCAAACATGATTGCCACGTCACTGGCTAAGCTGCCGATCCCGAAACTGATGCGCTGGGGCGCGTCTGACGTCCATTTCGTGCGCCCGGTTCATACCGTCACGCTGCTGCTGGGCGACAAAGTCATCCCGGCAACGATTCTGGGTATTCAGTCCGATCGCGTGATCCGCGGCCACCGCTTTATGGGCGAGCCTGAATTCACCATCGACAATGCCGACCAGTATCCTGAAATCCTGCGCCAGCGCGGCAAAGTCATTGCCGATTACGCCGAGCGTAAGGCAAAAATCAAGGCCGATGCCGAAGAGGCGGCGCGTAAGATTGGCGGTAACGCTGACCTGAGCGAAAGCCTGCTGGAAGAAGTCGCGTCTCTGGTTGAATGGCCGGTGGTGCTGACGGCGAAGTTCGAAGAAAAATTCCTCGCGGTACCGTCTGAAGCGCTGGTTCACACCATGAAAGGTGACCAGAAGTACTTCCCGGTGTACGCGAACGACGGCAAACTGCTGCCGAACTTTATCTTCGTCGCTAACATCGAATCGAAAGATCCGATGCAGATTATTTCCGGTAACGAGAAAGTGGTTCGTCCGCGTCTGGCGGATGCCGAATTCTTCTTCAATACTGACCGCAAAAAACGCCTGGAAGATCATCTGCCACGTCTGCAAACCGTGCTGTTCCAACAGCAACTGGGTACCCTGCGCGACAAGACCGATCGTATTCAGGCGCTGGCGGGCTGGATTGCCGAACAGATTGGCGCTGACGTCAACCATGCCACCCGCGCGGGCCTGCTGTCCAAGTGTGACCTGATGACCAATATGGTCTTCGAGTTCACCGACACCCAGGGCGTGATGGGCATGCACTACGCACGTCATGATGGTGAAGCGGAAGATGTAGCGGTAGCGCTGAACGAGCAATATCAGCCACGCTTTGCCGGTGATGACCTGCCGTCTAACCCGGTGGCCTGTGCGGTAGCCATTGCCGATAAAATGGACACCCTGGCGGGTATCTTCGGTATTGGTCAGCATCCAAAAGGTGACAAAGACCCGTTTGCACTGCGTCGTGCTGCGCTGGGCGTGCTGCGTATCATCGTTGAGAAGAACCTGAACCTCGATCTGCAAACGCTGACCGAAGAAGCGGTACGTCTGTACGGTGACAAGCTGTCCAACGCGAACGTAGTGGATGATGTCATCGACTTTATGCTGGGTCGCTTCCGTGCCTGGTATCAGGACGAAGGCTACACCGTTGATACCATTCAGGCGGTGCTGGCGCGTCGTCCGACTCGTCCGGCTGATTTCGACGCACGTATGAAGGCGGTTTCGCACTTCCGTACGCTGGAAGCCGCGTCTGCGCTGGCTGCAGCCAACAAACGTGTTTCTAACATCCTCGCGAAAACGACAGAGCCGCTGAACGACCGTGTGAATGCAGCAACGCTGAAAGAGCCGGAAGAAATTACGCTGGCGATGAAGGTTGTGGTACTGCGTGACAAGCTGGAGCCTGCGTTTGCTGAGGGTCGCTATCAGGAAGCGCTGGTCGAACTGGCCGAACTGCGCGAACCGGTTGATGCGTTCTTCGAGAAAGTAATGGTTATGGTGGAAGATAAGGATTTACGTATCAACCGTCTCACCATGCTCGAAAAACTGCGTGAGCTGTTCCTGCGCGTGGCGGATATTTCGCTGCTGCAGTAACCGTCTGTATTGACGTAAAAAATGCCGGATACGCAATTGCCTATCCGGCATTTTTTTATGCTGTTAGCGCAGCTGCAATTCGGTCAGACAGGTCTGGCTGTCATTCATCGTTTTGATGGCGTGAGACGCTTTTTTGCCGTTGTAGCTCACTTCAATTGTGCCTTCCATATTGCGTGGTAGCCATACGCCGATAAAACCATTGCGGTAGCTGGTCATTGCTTTCTGCACCACCACGTCTCCCTTGCTATCCGTCACTTTGACATCAAAGGTCTTCTCGGGCATTTCTCCCTTGCAGCCAGAAAGGCTGTGGTTAAAGCAGGGGTGAGTTTGCCATTCGTATGGGGCAAAGGAGAGATAGAACTTGTCACCAAGCGGTAGCGTATAAACCTGTTCACCGGAAGAGAGCTTTAGTTCGGTGCTGGTGATGGAGGCAGAATAGGGCAGTGGTCGACTCTGAGGCGACTGGTCAATGGCGTCGACAATTTGCTCAACGGATTTCCCGCTTAGCCCATGTTGCGCCAGAAAGGTTGATTCTGGGGTAGCAGCGAATACGCTACTTGTGGTGAGTAAACCTAATAACAGCAACAGTGAGGTTTTCGACATAGCTTCAATTCCTTGTGAAAATTGTGGAATACATGCCGACGTACTATAAAGCTTACCCTTAGGGAAAGGTCAAAGGTGCGGTGGGTAAAGTAATGCAAAGAAGAAAGCTGGGGAAATTATTGCGAGAGACAGATAAAAAAAATCCCCGCCGTTTGGCAGGGATCTAGAATTTTGAGCTTTTTAAGCTTACAGGCTGGTTACGTTGCCAGCTGCCGGGCCTTTAGCGCCGCTTTCGATGGTGAAGGAAACTTTCTGACCTTCGTCCAGAGATTTGTAGCCTTCGTTCTGGATAGCAGAGAAGTGTACGAACACGTCTTTTGAGCCATCGTCAGGAGTGATGAAACCGAAGCCTTTATCAGCGTTGAACCATTTTACGATACCAGTCATTTTACCGGACATAGTGTATTACCTTTTAAAAAATAAGTGTGCCTTTCGGCGATATGGCGTGCTTTACAGATTTTTTAACAGTAAAGGAAAATGCTCACTACGAAGGGTATCAATGATAACTCTTGAAGGGACTTGCCTTACTAAACTGCTGTAATGGTCTGTACGTCAAACCGTTGAGTGCATTAACTCATTTTACGCCGGAGGATGCAACTACTATTTTCTTTTTTGTTGCTGGGGCTGGTAGTAGAACGGTCCATTTACAGGACCGTTCTGAAGAAAAACCAGAAAAAACATCAATCCATCAACTGCTTACTTAATCTCGGGTCGGCCTGAATCAGGCGCATCAATTTCAATTCGGTACTGGAAGGCTTTACGCGTTTAGACTCCCACTCATGAACCATCGCAACCGTTACGCCCATTACTCGGGCAAAATCATCTGTTTTTAAACCCGTCCCTCGTCGTAGCTGTTCAAATTCGGTAAACGGGTTGGCTTTTTGCGTCAAGGTGACGGTCTGCGATACATCTTTAAAAACAATCTGTTCCAGACTGCTAAGCAGTTCAAGCATAGGATCTTTATATTCCATTGAGGACTCCTAAAATCACACAGCGGGATCGTGAATTTCATCGAAGCTCATTAAGAATAGTCGCAAAAAAAGACGCCGGGCGTGGGGTGCGCGCGGTGGGCGCGTTTCAGCGGATCGCGGTGGCCGACCTGTAGTTTGCTAACGATCTGATAACGGTCGGGATCTCCTCTCGACCAAACTCATTTGTAAAGATGACAAAATTTTTACGCCATTCGGCTGATGGCGCATTGTTCAGCAAAACGCAGGGCCACCGAAACGGGTATTTTCCCCGACAAGATTACGCGGAAAGGGTATCTTGCGGGGCTGACCTGGACTATCCTTGTCATCGTCAGGCACGCGGGTGTCGTTGTGCGCATTTTTGGGTGAAGGAGTATTAAAATGGCGACAGGTAAGTCCTGCTCTCGCTGGTTTGCGCCTGTTTTGGCGCTCTTAATGGTAGTTGGCCTGAGTGGGTGTTTTGATAAAGAAGGCGATCAACGCAAAGCGTTTGTCGATTTCCTGCAGAATACTGCAATGCGTAGCGGAGAGCGTTTACCGACGCTGACCGCCGATCAGAAAAAACAGTTTGGCCCGTTTGTCTCCGATTACGCGATTCTTTATGGTTATTCACAGCAGGTGAATCAGGCGATGGACTCCGGTCTGCGCCCGGTTGTGGATAGCGTAAATGCCATCCGTGTTCCTCAGGATTACGTGACCCAGCGTGAACCGCTGCGTCAGGCAAATGGTGCGCTGGGCGTGTTAGGGCAACAGCTGCAGAATGCGAAGCTGCAGGCCGATGCCGCACGTGGTGCGCTGAAGCAAAGCGAGGATCTGAAACCCGTCTTTGATCAGGTCTACAGCAAAGTCGTGACTGCTCCGTCAGAGGCTCTACAGCCGCTGATTCCTGCCGCGCAAATCTTTACGCAGCAACTGGTACAGGTGGGTGATTTTATCGCGCAGCAGGATACGCAGGTGAGCTTTGTGGCGAACGGTATCCAGTTCCCGACCTCACAACAGGCAAGCCAGTACAACACGCTGATTGGCCCGCTGGCAGCCCAGCATCAGGCATTTAATCAAGCCTGGACTGCTGCGGTGAACGCAGCCCAGTAATTCAGGGAATAGCGATATACAGAATGCCGGGTACGCAGTAGCGCCACCCGGCATTTTTTTATCCTGCTACCTGCGGATTCACACAGTTCTTCTCGACGTTCCCTTGCAGTGCATCAATTAAGTTATCTACCGCACAGGCCGCCATGTTGTAGCGGGTTTCATGGGTTGCCGAACCAATATGCGGTAGCGCCACCACGTTTGGTAACGACAGCAGCGGAGAGTCTACCGGCAGCGGTTCCTGCTCAAACACATCCAGACCGGCGGCATGAATTTCCCCGCTTTGCAGGGCGGCAATCAGTGCGGTTTCGTCCACGACCGGGCCACGTCCAGCGTTGATGAAAATGGCGGAGGACTTCATTTTGGTGAACTGCGCGGCGCCAAACAGATGGTGAGTCTCATCCGTTAGCGGCAGGATCAGACAGACAAAATCCGATTCCTGCAATAGCGTATCCAGATTGCAGTAGCGCGCGTTGAAGCGCTCTTCCGCTTCCTTATGCTGGCGGCGTGCATTGTAGAGAATGGGCATGCCAAAGCCGAAATGGGCGCGTTGTGCCAGTGCGAGGCCGATGCGGCCCATACCGACAATCCCCAACGTTTTATGATGTACATCGGTGCCGAACCAATCCGGCCCGATGCTCTTGGTCCATTCACCTACTTTCACGCGTTCAGCCACCTCGACTACGCGGCGAGCCGTGCTTAACACCAGTGCCATTATCGTATCCGCCACGGTTTCGGTCAGTACGGTTGGGGTGTGCATCAGTAAGACATTACGGGCGTTAAGCGCCTCGACGTCGAAATTGTCATAGCCTACGGAGATTGTTGAGGTTGCGCGCAGCCTGGGCATGTTCTCCAGCAGGGCGCTATTGACGGTTTCGCTGGAGCCCAGCAGACCTTCCGCACTGGCGAAGGCCTGCGCGTGCTGTGCGACCGTTTCCGGGCGCAGGTTAGGGACTTGAGTCACCGAAAAATGTGCTTCCAGGCGCTGCAGTAAATCGTCAGGTAACGCTTTGTAGAGAATAATGGACGGCTTCATGCGAATCTCCGTAAGTTAAAATTTAAGCGTGGCGTGCGCCAACCGGAATGCAGGTATTATTAGCAGGCTTAACAATCAGAGTTAGCCACACTGAGACAAAAAGCGCCACCCCCATAAAAATGTACGAGGCGGACGGGCTGCCGGTGGTGCCATTGAGGTAGCCAACAAACCAGGAGCCAAAGAATGACCCCAGCGCGCCCATACTGTTAATCAGCGCCATGGCGCCCCCGGCGACGTTACGCGGCAGCATTTCAGGAATGATGGCGAAGAAGGGACCATACGGGGCGTACATCGCCGCACCGGCTATCACCAGCAGGGTGTAAGACATCCAGAAGTGGTCAGCGCCAACGGCCCAGGATCCGATAAAGGCACACGCGGCGATCAGTAACAGCGGCCAGACAAACAGCTTACGGTTTTGCAGTTTGTCGGAAGCCCATGAGGCCAAAATCATCGCGACGGTGGCGGCCAGATACGGGACCGATGAAAGCCAGCCCACTTCCACCATGCCGAGATTCGCGCCGCCGCTGCGGATAATTGACGGCAGCCACAACACAAAACCGTAAACGCCGATACTCCAGGTAAAATACTGCATACACAGCAGGATCACATTGCGTGAGCGGAAAGCCTCACCATAGTTACGCACGGCTTTAATTCCCTGCTGCTCTTGTTCCAGCTGTGCCTGCAGCGCGCTTTTTTCTGACTCCGTCAGCCAGCCCACCTGGGAAGGTTTGTCTTTGACCAGCACCCACCAGCAGAACGCCCAGATGACGGCCGGAAAGCCTTCGATGATGAACATTTCACGCCAGCCGAGCGCCTGAATCAAATAACCCGAAACGACGGACATCCACAGCACGGTGACCGGGTTACCGAGGATCAGGAAGGTGTTGGCGCGTGAACGCTCGGATTTGGTAAACCAGTTGCTGATATAAATCAGCATCGCGGGCATGACGGCGGCTTCTACGACGCCAAGAATAAAACGGATGGCGGCAAGCATGGGGATGTTACTGACCATTCCGGTCAGCGAGGCGCACCCGCCCCACAGGATCAGGCAGATAAAAATGAGTTTTCGTACGCTGCGGCGCTCGGCGTAAATTGCGCCTGGGATCTGGAAAAAGAAATAGCCGAGGAAAAACAGGGCACCCAGCAGGGAAGAGATCCCTTTGGTAATGCCAAGATCCTCGTTAATGCCTGCGGCGGAGGCGAAGCTGAAGTTCGCGCGGTCGAGATACGCCAGGCTGTACGTGATGAACACGATTGGCATGATGTACCACCAGCGTTTTGCTGCATTGGTTGAGCTATTCATAGACTGCCCTCTGGTTATGCTGTTACGCCGCCTCTGTATGTAGGGTACAGAGTGGGCCGGGGGTTTATTCCGCTAATTGTTCACGTGTGGGTAATCCTTCACTGTCGCCCTGAACCTGTATGGCCAGGGCGCCAATTTTATTGCCTCGGGTCACCGCCTGATGCAGTGAGTGCCCTTCCAGCAGTGCGCTGATGACGCCGACCGCAAAGCCATCACCCGCACCGACGGTATCGACCACGTTGTCGACCTTCACCGGTGCGACGCAGCCCTGCTCGCCGTTGGCTGCCTTATACCAGGCGCCATCGGCACCCGTTTTAACAATCACTGCCTTCACGCCATGGCGCAGATAAAAGTCAGCGATGCCTTCAGGCGTCTGTTGTCCCGTCAAAATCATGCCCTCTTTTAACCCCGGCAGAACCCAGTCGGCCTGGAATGCGAGTCGGTTGAGTTTCTCCACCATCTCCGCTTCGCTATTCCACAGCACCGGGCGTAAATTGGGATCGAACGAGATAGTCTTTCCCTGGGCTTTCATGGTGCGGGCAGTATGGGCCAGCAGTTCGTAAGA
>NZ_SZWV01000056.1:51656-57105 GCF_005280945.1 Citrobacter sp. wls718 | reverse complement strand
CCGCCACGCCACTCAGGTGCAGGTGGCGTGTGCTGGAGAAGTACGCTTCGTGATAATCCTCCATGCCAAGATGGCTGGCGGCTGAGCCTTTGCGAAAATATTCCACGATGGGATCGGTTCCATTTTCGACTTTAGATTTCAGCTGAAAGCCGGTTGCGTAGCGTCCATCCTGGGTGACTCCCTGCGCATCAATCCCTTCTTTTTCCAGCGACTTAATAATAAAACGGCCAAAACTGTCGTGACCTACGCGACTCACCCAGCCGACCTTCAGGCCCAGACGAGCAAGGCCGGTTGCCACGTTAAGCTCTGCGCCCGCGACCCGTTTGATAAATGTCTCTACATCCGCCAGTTCGCCGGTTTGCGTGGCGACAAACATCGTCATTGCTTCGCCAATGGTGACGACATCCAGTGAATTTTTCATGTGTTACTCCTCGCGTAGCAGTTCGACGTAGTGACGGGTCACCGCCGCTAAATCGTGCCCTTCCAGGGGGAATTCAATGCCGCGCGGGACGTCCGTGGGCAGCGTGTTTAACAGTGCCAGCCAGCGCGGGTCTGCCCGATCGGGCGCAACGGCACGAAAGCTGTCGAGATGCGGAGTGGCGGCCTTCACATGGATATACCCCACGGTTGAGGCGAGCGCCTGCGCGGCGTCTTCGGGGGAGTCGCCGACCCACAGCCAGTTGCCCATATCAAAGGTCAGGGATACCGGCAGATCCTGCTTCTGGCAGGCATCCCTGAAGTGCAGCATAGGCTGCAGTCGTCCGCAGGACGTTTGATCGTTTTCGACCACCAGTTCCATACCGCTGTCATTGAGCCACTCACGCAGTGTGTCGAACTGCTGGGTATGGGAAAAATGACCCAGAGAGACTTTTAACCATAACGCCTGCAACGTTTGGGCTTCCTGAAGGAGCGCTGGCAGGTGGGGATTGAGATGACCATCTTGTAGAAATAGCGGTTCTGGCGCGGAGTAGCAGGCCAGCAGGCCGAAGATTTCAATCGCGGATGCCAGGGTTGGCAGCGTTTTAAGCTCGGTGTCGCTCAGCATTTCGCGGCGAATTTCAACGCCGTCAGCACCAGCTTCAGCAATAATAGGCAGCATGGCAGTTTGCCCGCCAGCTGCATGCACCTGGTCGTAACCGTAAGCAGCGGTGACCACCATAATTTTTCTTTTCATGGAAACTCCAAATCGTGCGTTCTTGCTATAACGCTAGATGGAACCGGTTCCAAAGAAAAGACTATGATGCCGAATTTATGATCACCATCACGAAGGAAATTTAACGGGCGGTAGACCCGCGAACGATCAGCTCACCGGAGAAAACCTGTTCCTGAACAGCATCCGATTTACCATCGATCCGGCGTACAACCTGCTCGACGGCGGTATAGCCAATCTGCCAGGTGGGCTGCTTCAGGGTGGTGATGCCGACGCCAGCCAGTTCGGCCCATTCCAGTTCGTCAAAACCGAGCAGGCCGATGTCGCTGCCCCAGTTGAGGCCAATACGCTTCAGCGAGCGGGCCACCTGCAGCGTGAGCGCGCCGTTGGCAGAGATAACGGCCTTACGCATCCCGCGATGCTGCTGATGAAACTGACGCAGCGTGTCATCCAGTTGCGTATTTTCCGCCAGCGAAACCTCGGCATTTTCGGCGATAACTCCGGGATATCGCGCCAGCGTGGCGCGAAAAGCAGTCAGACGTTCGCGTCGGGTGTTAACCATCCCCAACGGCTCGCTGAGGAACAGAATAGCTTCGAAGCCTTGTTCAATCAGGTGCTCAGTGGCAACTGTCGCCGCCTGGGTGTTATCCAGACCGACCATATCACAGGCGAAATCCGGAATTTTACGATCAATCAACACCATCGGTAGTGCAGACTGTTGCAGGCGGTTCAGCCCTTCTTCGCGCATGCCGACGGCATTCACCACAATCCCCTCAACCTGATAGCTACGCAGCAGATCGAGATAATGCAGCTCCTGGTCCACTTCGTTGTTGGTATTACAGACCAGCGGGGTAAAGCCTTTTTCGCGACAGGCAGCTTCGATACCGCTTAACACGTTAACGGAGTAGGGGTTGGTAATGTCGGCGATAATCAGGCCTATCAGGCGGGTACGGCCATGCTTCAGGCCTCGTGCCATCAGGCTGGGGCGATAGTCGAGTTCGGCAATGGCGTGTTCAATGCGGGCCAACAGCGCGTCGGAAAGCAGATGCTTCTCACCGTTGAGGTAGCGTGAAATGCTGGTCTTACCCGTTTTTGCGGCTTTCGCCACATCGCTGATGGTGGCACGTGTTGATTTGCTCATCGCTGATTTCCCTGAATTTAGTGTGAACACCTTATCGTGAAAATCAACGATGGCAAGTGCTTCATGCCGGATAAGGCGCAGCCTGTCTCCGGCACAAAACGTTACTGAATTGGACTCAACGTGATCTCTACGCGGCGGTTTTGTGCTTTACCTTCCGCGGTGCTGTTGCTGGCTATTGGATTCGCCGGGCCCATTCCACGGGTGCGGATACGGTTAGCTTCCACACCCTGAGTGATCAGGGCGCTGGCAACGGAGTCCGCACGCTGCTGTGACAGACGCATGTTCAGATCCTGGCCGCCGGTGCTGTCGGTGAAGCCCAATACGTTGACCGCGGTTTTATTGTACTCTTTCAGCACCATTGCCACGCCGGTCAGGGTGTTGGCCCCGGCAGGTTTCAGGTTGGCGCTGCTGCTGTCGAAGGTGACGTTGTTGGGCATATTCAGAATGATGTTATCGCCACTGCGCGTCACGCTCACGCCGGTTCCCTGCATTTTTTCGCGCAGTTTTGCTTCCTGCACGTCCATGTAGTAACCGATACCACCACCCACGGCGGCCCCTGCGGCTGCGCCAATCAACGCGCCTTTGCCGCGATCTTTCTTCGACGAGGAGAGCGCGCCAATGCCCGCACCCACCAGCGAACCAATGCCCGCCCCCATGCCGGATTTACCCGCTTCGCGTTCACCGGTGTAAGGGTTTGTTGTGCAGCCAGAAACCGCCAGGGCGCCGCTCACGATGGCAGCAATCACAAATACACGTTTCTTCATCTTAATTCCTTAATGACTTTTTTATTCTTTACCACAGCGACTGTGGCGGTTGATTATGACGTGTGAACATGAAGAAAATTCCAGGGAAGACTCTGAAATTTGTAAGTAACATTGAACGGCATAATAAATAAGCCGTCACATCGCATTCAGGAGCGCCATCTTGGCTAATTCACCCGCACATTACTCGGTATTAACCGCCGCCCACTGGGGACCCATTCTTGTTGAAACCGATGGCGACACGGTTTTCTCCTCGCGTGGCGCATTGCCCACTTCACAGCCCAATTCGTTGCAGACCGTGGTGCGCGATCAGGTACACAGCAAAACGCGGGTGCGTTTTCCGATGGTGCGTAAAGGCTTTCTGGGCTCGCCGGAGGCTCCACAGGGTGTGCGCGGGCAGGATGAGTTTGTCCGTGTCAGCTGGGATGAGGCGCTGAATCTGATCCATACCCAGCATAAGCGCATTCGAGACAGTTACGGTCCGTCCTCCATTTTTGCCGGTTCGTACGGTTGGCGTTCGAACGGTGTGTTACACAAGGCCGCGACCCTGCTGCAGCGGTATATGGCGCTGGCGGGTGGTTATACCGGCCATTTGGGGGATTACTCAACGGGGGCGGCGCAGGCCATCATGCCGTACGTCGTGGGCGGGAACGAAGTCTATCAGCAGCAGACCAGTTGGCCCGTCGTACTGGAGCACAGCGACGTGGTGGTGCTTTGGAGCGCGAATCCGCTCAACACCCTGAAGATTGCCTGGAACGCCTCTGATGAGCAGGGGCTCGCGTACTTTGAGGCGTTACGCAACAGCGGTAAACGCCTGATCTGCATTGATCCGATGCGATCGGAGAGCGTGGATTTCTTTGGTGACAAAATGGAGTGGGTCGCCCCGCATATGGGTACCGATGTCGCCCTGATGCTCGGCATTGCCCATACGCTGGTGGAAAACGGCTGGCACGACGAGGCGTTTCTTGCCCGCTGTACCACCGGTTATGAACGATTTGCCGACTATCTTGTGGGGAAATCCGATGATGTCGCCAAAACGGCAGAGTGGGCTGCGGAGATTTGTGGTGTACCTGCGGCGAAAATACGTGAACTGGCAGAAATATTTCACCAAAACACCACTATGCTGATGGCCGGGTGGGGTATGCAACGTCAGCAGTATGGTGAACAAAAGCACTGGATGATCGTCACGTTGGCCGCCATGCTCGGGCAAATTGGCACGCCTGGCGGTGGTTTTGGTCTCTCTTATCATTTTGCTAACGGCGGCAATCCGACGCGTCGCGCGGCGGTGCTCGCCTCCATGCAGGGGAGCGTAAAAGGTGGCACCGATGCGGTGGATAAAATCCCGGTTGCGCGCATCGTTGAGGCTCTGGAAAACCCCGGAGGGTTCTACCAACACAACGGTATGGACCGCCATTTCCCGGATATCCGTTTTCTCTGGTGGGCGGGCGGGGCAAACTTCACCCATCATCAGGATACCAATCGTCTGATTCGCGCCTGGCAAAAGCCAGAGCTGGTGGTGATCTCCGAGTGTTTCTGGACTGCGGCGGCGAAGCATGCCGATATCGTCTTGCCCGCCACCACCTCTTTTGAGCGTAACGACCTCACCATGACCGGTGATTACAGTAATCAGCATCTGGTACCGATGAAGCAGGTTGTGCCGGCACGCGATGAGGCGCGCAATGATTTTGATGTTTTTGCTGAACTCAGCGAGCGCTGGGAGCAGGGCGGGTATGAACGGTTTACGGAAGGCAAAAGCGAGCTGGAATGGCTGGAGACCTTTTACAAGATTGCCGGGCAGCGCGGGGCCAACCAGCAGGTGACGTTGCCGCCCTTTGCCGAGTTCTGGCAGGCCAACAGGCTTATCGAAATGCCGGAAAGTGCCGCCAACGCGCAGTTTATTCGCTTTGCTGATTTTCGCCGTGACCCGCAGGCGCATCCGCTGAAAACTGACAGCGGCAAAATCGAAATCTACTCGCAGAAGATTGCAAGTTACGGCTACGCGGATTGTGCAGGGCACCCGATGTGGCTGGCGCCGGATGAATGGTTCGGTAATGCTGAGTCCGAGCAATTACAGGTGCTGTCGGCCCATCCGGCGCACCGTTTGCACAGCCAGTTGAATTACAGCACGTTACGCGAGCAGTACGCGGTGGCGGATCGCGAGCCGGTGATCATTCACCCGCAGGATGCGAAGGCGAGGGGGATTGCCGATGGCGACACGGTCAGGGTGTGGAATCATCGCGGGCAAATTCTGGCCGGGGCGGTGGTGACGACAGGCATCAAAGCGGGCGTGATTTGTATTCACGAGGGCGCCTGGCCAGATTTGGACCTGTCCGCAGGGGGTATTTGTAAGAATGGCGCGGTGAATGTGCTGACCTGCGATCTCCCCAGCTCGAAGCT
>NZ_SZWV01000056.1:46095-51574 GCF_005280945.1 Citrobacter sp. wls718 | reverse complement strand
CGCTTACGGCGTTTGATCCGCCTGCCAGTTCATAATCCACGTGGGGTGATGCGTCTCTTCCTGCCATGCGCTGTCTTCAATACGAAAACCCAGCGCATGGTAGAAATTCACCGCCGACTGGTTCTTCTGATAAACCTCAAGGCTGAGCAACGAAAAGCGCTGCTGGACATGCTGCACCAGCGCTTTGCCGATCCCGCTTCTGATGGCGGTAGGTTCAACAAACAGTGCGCCCAAAAAGCGCGCTTCCATCACGCTGGCAAAGCCTTTGAGCTGGCCACTTTCCTCCCATACCCAGGTTTGTGCTGCGGGCAGGTAGACATCGCGTACGATGGGTTCACTCTCACGCCAGTAGCGTTCTTCAATAAACGGATGAGCATAAATCGTGCTATCCATCCACAGCGCCAGAATCGGCGCCAGATCGTCAGGCGTTGATTGGCGAATCATGTTGACCCTCCGGGTAGCAAATACAGCCGGTGACATGGTCGTTGACCAGCCCGCATGCCTGCATAAAGGAGTAACAGATGGTGGTGCCGACAAACTTAAAGCCGCGCTTTTTTAACGCTTTTGAGAGCGCGTCAGACGCAGGGGTTGAGGTGGGGATGTCGCTCAGGCTGGCGGCGCGCGTCAGCTGCGGTTGATGATCAACGAACGACCAGACAAACTCGCTAAACGGTTCGCCGTTTTGCGCCATCGCCAGGTAGGCGCGTGCGTTGCCGATAATGGCCTGAATTTTCCCTCGATGACGAATAATACCGGCATCCAGCACCAGCCTTTCGACATCATCTTCGGTCATCGCGGCAACGGCGACGGGATCGAAATGGTGGAAAGCATGACGATAGTTTTCCCGTTTCTTCAGGACGGTTATCCACGATAACCCCGCCTGCTGCCCCTCCAGACAGATTATCTCGAACAGCTTTTGACCATCGGTTTCGGGGACACCCCACTCCTTGTCGTGATAGGCAATGTATAGTGGATCCTGACTGACCCAGCCGCAACGCTGCATATTCTTCCTCGCTGTTTTTACTGGCGTAAAAATTTCATTCGGCTCGCCTTGACGCGCCCGCTAAAAAGACAATATTTAATACAGGGCCTAATGTGCCCGATATCCTTCACACAATGACAATAATATCGCCGAATTCGGCTCTTTTCTGGAGTCGCGTTGATGATTATAAGAAACAGTAGTGGTCGCCAGAGGTTCAGCCTTCTGGTGAGCGTCGTGGTCTGTGCGCTGTCTACCCATACGGCCTATGGCTGGCAACAAAAATATATCGTTGATGCTATGTCAGGTCATACGGCTGAACGTTATACATGGGACAGCGATCACCAACCACGCTATAACGACATACTTGAAGAACGCATTCGTTCCACGAAGAGCGTGGCGGGTCCGGTGGTGAACCTGGCGGACCAAACGACGCTGGATACGACCAGCGGTATGAGTATGGGCTGGAATTTCCCCGTGTCCAGACAAGTGACGACCGGCCCGATCGCAGCCCTGCATTATGACGGTTCGGCAACGTCCACCTATAACGAGTTTGGCGACAGTGCGACGTCCGTCAAGCAGACCGATCCGTTATGGCATGCCAGCGTCAGCACCTTAGGCTGGCGGGTTAATTCGCAGTTTGGCGATGTGCGTCCGTGGGCGCAAATCAGCTATAACCAGCAGTTTGGCGAGAATATCTGGAAGGCGCAATCGGGCCTCAGCCGGATGTCCGCGGTGAGTCAGGACGGCAACTGGCTGGATGTTACCGTGGGGGCTGATATGCTGCTCAATCCGCATATGGCGGCCTATGCTGCGCTCTCTCAGGCGGAAAATAGCACCAATAACAGTGACTATATGTACACCATGGGAGTAAGCGCTAAATTTTAACGCGAACATGCGTAAATAAAACAACTCCGTTACAAATTAGAATCAATAATCACACGCGTCTCAGTGATAGCGGGTACTCACTTGTGTGAAAAAATCCGGTCCTCTCACTTTTTGTCTCGTCATTCATTCCGCAATCCAGGCATTTCATTCCGTTCTGATGGCACTTCATGCTGTTTTCCCCTCGTCATAAATGCACTTCGGTATGGTTGTTGGCAGAGAATTTCCCATTTTGCTTATGCAGGAATACTGCCATGAAAACTTCTGATTATCAGCGTACCCGGTGGCTGACCCTGATCGGCACCATCATTACCCAATTTGCCTTAGGTTCGGTTTACACCTGGAGCCTGTTCAATGGCGCGCTTTCTTCAAAGCTGGATGCGCCGGTCAGCCAGGTGGCTTTCTCCTTTGGCTTGTTAAGCCTGGGCCTGGCGATTTCTTCTTCTGTCGCCGGGAAACTTCAGGAACGTTTTGGCGTGAAACGCGTCACCATGGCATCCGGTATCCTGCTGGGCGTGGGCTTCTTCTTAACCGCACACTCTGACAGCCTGATTATGCTGTGGCTGAGTGCGGGTGTACTGGTGGGCCTGGCGGATGGTGCGGGCTACCTGTTAACGCTGTCCAACTGCGTAAAATGGTTCCCTGAGCGTAAAGGGCTGATTTCTGCTTTTGCTATCGGCTCTTATGGCCTCGGCAGCCTCGGCTTCAAGTTTATCGACACTCATCTGCTGGAAACCGTCGGGCTGGAGAAAACCTTTGTTATCTGGGGTGCCATTGTGCTGGTGATGATCGTCTTTGGCTCTACGCTGATGAAAGATGCACCAAATCAGGAAGTAAAAACGGT
This sequence comes from Citrobacter sp. wls718, assembly GCF_005280945.1. Classification (NCBI taxonomy): domain Bacteria; kingdom Pseudomonadati; phylum Pseudomonadota; class Gammaproteobacteria; order Enterobacterales; family Enterobacteriaceae; genus Citrobacter; species Citrobacter sp. wls718. The sequence goes on along the minus strand of NZ_SZWV01000056.1, from coordinate 48,866 downwards.
GAATGGCGTGGTCGAGAACGACTACACTCTGGCGCAATCTATGCGCAAACCACAGTACTGGATGCTGGCAGTGATGTTCCTGACCGCGTGTATGAGTGGGCTGTATGTCATTGGTGTGGCAAAAGATATTGCACAAACTCTGGCGCATATGGATGTGGCGACAGCGGCCAATGCGGTGACGGTGATTTCCATCGCTAACCTGTCAGGCCGTCTGGTGCTGGGCATCCTGTCCGACAAGATTTCCCGTATTCGCGTTATCACCATTGGTCAGGTTGTTTCGCTGGTCGGTATGGCGGCGCTGTTATTCGCACCGCTGAACGAAGCGACCTTCTTCGCGGCGATTGCCTGCGTTGCCTTTAACTTTGGCGGTACGATTACCGTATTCCCGTCCTTGGTCAGTGAGTTCTTTGGCCTGAATAATCTGGCTAAAAACTATGGGGTTATCTATCTGGGCTTCGGGATTGGCAGCATCTGTGGGTCCATCATCGCTTCCTTGTTTGGCGGTTTTTACGTGACCTTCTGTGTCATCTTCGCGCTGTTAATCATCTCGCTGGCGCTGTCTACCACCATTCGTCAGCCTCAGCGTAGCGTATTTACCGAGGCGCACGCCTGATTCTATTAGTGGTGTCATTAATACCTGGCGCATATATTTACAAAAATATATGCGCCATTTTCATTCTCTATAAGCACTTTTGCGTTTACCTGTGGTCTACTTACTCGCGCCCGTAGACATTTCAAACTCTGCCGTTGTCGCATCTTTCACCTGCCCGGTCTAACTGACTGTAAGTAGGGCTTTTTATCCCGTTTTCCAGGTTTTATTGATGAGATATATTAAGTCGATGACGCAGCAGAAGCTCAGTCTCTTGCTGGCAATCTATATCGGTCTGTTTATGAACTCCGCTGTATTTTACCGTCGTTTTAGCGGATATGCGTACGAGTTCACCGTCTGGAAAGGAATCTCTGCGGTTGTTGAATTAGCTGGCGCGGTGCTGGCAACCTTCTTTTTACTTCGTCTTCTCTCTTTATTTGGCCGACGCGCCTGGCGTGTACTGGCAACCTTTGTGGTGCTGTGTTCCGCAGGTGCCAGCTATTATATGACCTTCCTGAACGTGGTGATCGGTTACGGTATTATTGCCTCGGTTATGACCACCGATATTGATTTATCGAAGGAAGTTGTGGGCTGGCATTTTATTGCGTGGCTGGTTTCGGTCAGTATTTTGCCGTTGCTCTTAATCTGGAATAACCGTTGTCGCTACACCCTGATAAAACAGCTGCGCACGCCAGGTATGAGATTTCGCAATGTGGCGGTCGTTTTGCTGGCGGGGATCATGGTATGGGCGCCGATTCGTCTGCTCAGCATGCAGCAGAGATCCGTCGAGCGTGAAACCGGCATCGATTTACCCAGCTACGGCGGCGTCGTGGCAAACTCCTATCTGCCGTCAAACTGGCTCTCCGCGTTAGGGCTGTATGCCTGGGCGCAGGTTGATGAGTCCTCAGACAACAAATCGCTGATGAACCCGGCGAAAAAATTCACTTATGTTGCCCCCAAGAATCTCGATGACACCTACGTGGTGTTTATTATTGGTGAGACCACGCGCTGGGATCATATGGGGATTTTTGGCTACGAGCGAAATACCACACCAAGACTGGCTCAGGAGAAAAACCTGGCGGCATTCCGTGGGTATTCATGTGATACCGCGACCAAGTTGTCGCTGCGCTGCATGTTTGTACGTCAAGGTGGTGCGGAAGAAAACCCACAGCGGACGCTGAAAGAACAAAACGTTTTTTCCGTACTCGGTCAGTTAGGGTTTAAAACAGACCTTTACGCGATGCAAAGCGAGATGTGGTTCTACAGTAATACCATGGCGGAAAACATCGCCTATCGTGAACAAATTGGCGCAGAGCCGCGTAACCGTGGCAAAACGGTTGACGATATGCTGCTGATTACCGAAATGCAGCAATCCTTAAAGCAGAATGACAGCGGTAAGCGCCTGATTATTCTGCATACCAAAGGTTCACACTTTAACTACACGCAGCGCTACACTCGCGAGTATGCACAGTGGAAGCCTGAGTGTGTGGATGTCGATAGCGGCTGTTCGAAAGAACAGATGATTAACTCTTTCGACAACTCGGTGACCTATGTCGATCACTTTATTACCAAAGTGTTTGATCAACTGCGCGATAAGAAAGCGATAGTGTTCTATGCCGCCGATCACGGTGAGTCTATTAACGAACGTGAGCACCTGCACGGTACGCCGCGTAAAATGGCGCCGCCAGAGCAGTTCCGCGTGCCGATGATGGTGTGGATGTCGGATAAGTATCTGGAAGACCCCGATCATGCGAAGTCGTTTGCTCACCTGAAGCAAGAGGCGGATATGAAGGTCCCGCGCCGTCATGTGGAACTGTATGACACCATTTTGGGTTGCCTCGGTTATACCTCGCCAAACGGCGGTATAAATGAGAACAATAACTGGTGCAACGTTCCGGGCGGGCAGAAAGTCGCGGCGCAGTAACCGGCCTGCTGACTTTCTCGCCGATCGAATGGCATTTTGATACGAAGGGATTGACGGGCGCGCACCTGAGCAGTAAGATGCGCCCCGCATTCGGTGATTGGCGCAGCCTGGTAGCGCACTTCGTTCGGGACGAAGGGGTCGGAGGTTCGAATCCTCTATCACCGACCAAATTTAAAGCCCTGCTCAACGAGCAGGGCTTTTTGCATCTGAAGTCAAGAGGATGAGAACCTCCGGGGGTAAGAGGTTCGACTCGAGCGG